>JBFJKD010000055.1:0-10598 GCA_041635095.1 Porticoccaceae bacterium | reverse complement strand
GGCATGACCACCGAAGCGTATTTTCGCAGCGTGGCGACGCAGGGACTGGAACAGCGGCTGGCTGCGAACCCGGCCCTGGCGGACGAGGACGGCGCGCTCTACCGGGAGCGCCTGAATTTTGAGCTGGATGTCATCGTGCAGATGGGCTTTCCCGGCTATTTTCTGATCGTGATGGATTTTATCCGCTGGGCCAAAGCCAACCAGATACCGGTGGGCCCTGGTCGCGGCTCTGGCGCAGGCTCGCTGGTGGCCTATGTACTGAAAATCACCGATCTGGACCCTATCGAACACGATCTTCTGTTTGAGCGCTTTCTCAACCCCGAGCGGGTATCGATGCCTGATTTTGATATCGACTTCTGTATGGACGGTCGGGACCGGGTGATCGCCTACGTGGCCGAACGTTACGGCCGCGAGGCGGTATCGCAGATTATTACCTTCGGTACCATGGCCGCCAAGGCCGTGGTGCGCGATGTGGCGCGGGTGCAGGGTAAAGCCTACGGTCTGGCGGACAAGTTGTCCAAGCTGATTCCCCATGAAATCGGTATGACCCTGGTCAAGGCGAGGGAGCAGGAAGAAACGCTACAGGAGTTTCTGGCCGAGGATGAAGAGGCGCAGGAAATTTGGGAGATGGCCCTGCAGCTGGAGGGCATTGCGCGCAATGTGGGTAAGCATGCTGGCGGCGTGGTGATTGCGCCTACTGCGCTCACGGATTTTGCGCCGCTGTATTGCGATGAGAAAGGCGATGGCCTGGTTACCCAGTTTGACAAGGACGATGTCGAGGAAGTGGGATTGGTCAAGTTCGACTTTCTCGGCTTACGCACCTTAACTATTATCGACTGGGCGCAGGCTCGCGCCAATGCACAGCGCAAGTTGGCTGGCGAACCGCCCCTCGATATTCATGCCATACCCATGGATGACGAAGCGACTTATCGGCTGTTGCAGCGGGCGGAAACCACGGCGGTGTTTCAGCTTGAATCCCGCGGTATGAAAGACCTGATCAAACGTATTTTACCCAACCGCTTCGACGATATCGTGGCCTTGGTGGCGTTGTTTCGGCCGGGTCCGTTGCAGTCCGGCATGGTGGACGATTTTATCAACCGCAAGCACGGTCGCCAGGAAGTGGCGTACCCGCACCCGAAATACCAGCACCGCGATCTACAACCCATACTTGAGCCGACCTACGGCATTATTCTGTACCAGGAACAGGTGATGCAAATCGCCCAGGTGTTGGCCGGGTACACCCTCGGCGGCGCCGATCTGCTGCGACGCGCGATGGGTAAAAAGAAACCGGAGGAGATGGCCAAGCAGCGGGAAATATTTGTAGCCGGGGCGTTGGCAAACCAGATCAGCTCGCATCTGGCGGAGAATATTTTTGATTTGATGGAGAAGTTCGCGGGCTATGGATTTAACAAATCTCATTCCGCTGCCTACGCGCTACTGGCGTATCAGACCGCCTGGCTGAAAGCCCATTATCCTGCGGCGTTTATGGCCGCCGTGTTGTCCGCGGACATGCAAAACACCGATAAAATCGTGACGTTGATCGACGAATGTCGCGCTATGCAGCTGGCGTTTTCCGGCCCCGATGTCAACGTCGGCGAATATCAGTTTTCCGTGTCCGACGATGGTGGTGTGATTTATGGTCTGGGTGCGATCAAGGGCCTCGGCGAAGGCCCGGTCGAAGGTATTATCGCCGCCCGGCAAAGTGGACCGTTCACCGACCTGTTTGATTTTTGTGCCCGGGTGGATGGTCGCAAGGTCAACCGACGTGCCATCGAAGCCTTGATTCGCAGCGGCGCGCTGGATGGCATCGGTCCTGCAGGACACCAGGGCTATCAGCGCGCGGTGATGCTGGCGGCCATGGAGGAGGCAATGAAGCTGGCGGAACAGCGTGCACGGAATATGGACAGCGGCATGGTCGACCTGTTTGGCGGCAGCGCAGCGGACTGCGCACCGGAAATGGGCTACCACAATTTTGCCGAGGTGCGGGGTTTTAGTGTCAAGCAGCGTTTACGGGGGGAAAAAGATACGCTCGGGTTGTACTTGTCCGGTCACCCGGTAGATGAATACGCGGCGGAGTTGCAACACTTTGTAAAAGACCGTATCTGTGATTTGCGGCCGTCCCGGGACAACCAGTTGGTCGCAGGATTGGTGGTTGGACTGCGTACCATGCGCAACAAGCGCGGGGATAACATGGCCTTCTTGGTGCTGGATGATCGCAGTGGGCGCGTTGAAGTAGCAGTGTTCGCCGACCAATTCCGCGAGTATCGCGACAAAATGGTAAAAGATGCTGTGTTAGTCGTGGAGGGTCTGGTGACGGAGGACGATTATTCCGGAGGATTAAAAATGCGCGTACAGCGCATCTCGACCTTATGTGAGGCGCGCCAGCAGTACCTCAAGCGCCTGGTGATCAATCTGGATGCGGAGCGGCTGGCGCGTCGTGGGGTAGCGGCTCTGGAAGAAATCCTTACACCTTACCGGCGCGGACAATGCCCGCTGCAAATTCATTATCGCGGTGCCAGCGCGGCGGGGGATATCGCGCTGGCGGGAAACTGGTGTGTCGCGCCCGAAGACGAACTGCTCCACCAGTTGCGCGAGACCTATGGTCCGGATAGCCTGCACTTGCGCTACTGAGGGTGGCTTAATGGGCCGGTCAATAGTACATTGGCGGGTTCCGGTGTCCGAGCGACCCTGAGCACCGGCCGGAGCAGACTTTAAATTGGGATTAGCCTGATATGAACTTGAACTACCTGGATTTTGAGCAGCCTATCGCCGAACTGGAAGCCAAAATCGAAGAGCTGCAGCTGGTGGGTAACGACAACCAGCTGAATATCGTCGAGGAAGTCAGCCGTTTGCGGGAAAAATCCCGCAAGCTCACCGAAAGCATTTACGCCGATTTGACCGCCTGGCAGGTGGTGCAGGTTGCCCGCCACCCACTGCGCCCTTACTCCAGCGATTATATCGAGCGGGTCTTTACGGATTTTGAAGAGCTGCACGGCGATCGGCATTTTGGCGATGACAAGGCCATTATCGGCGGGGTAGCGCGCCTTGATGGCAAGCCGGTTATGGTGATTGCCGAGGAAAAGGGCCGCGGCATCAATGAAAAAATTTACCGTAACTTCGGCATGCCCAAGCCGGAGGGGTACCGCAAGGCGTTGCGCCTGATGGAAATGGCGGAACGCTTTAAAATGCCGATTCTGACCTTGATCGACACTCCGGGTGCCTACCCCGGGATCGACTCGGAGGAGCGCGGTATCAGTGAGGCCATCGCGCGTAATCTGGCGGTGATGTCCCGCTTGCGTACGCCCATCATTTGTACGGTGATTGGCGAGGGTAGTTCCGGCGGCGCGATTGCCATTGGTGTGGGTGACTGGCTCAACATGTTGCAGTATGCCACCTATTTTGTGATCTCCCCCGAGGGCTGCGCCAATATCATCTGGAAAACCATTACCAAGGCGCCGGAAGCCGCCCAGGCGATGGGTGTTACATCCGCTTTCCTGATGGAACTGGGCATCGCCGACGAAACGATTCCCGAACCCCTCGGCGGTGCGCACCGCAATATCGGCGATATCGCGGTGCGCATACAGGAGCGGTTGATTGCACAGTTGGATATGCTGCGCGCACAACCCCTGGACAGTCTTCTGGAAAAACGCTTTGAGCGACTGATGTCCTATGGCAATAGTTGAGGGCCAATCGGCGTAACGCCGTGGCTTTTCAGGCTGCGCAGCTGGTCCCGTTTGTAACAGAATTACAGGCTGCCCGCCGCGTCTGGGTGGGCTTTAGCGGCGGTCTTGACTCCACCGTGTTACTGCACGCCATGACCCGCCAGCTCAATCCTGGAAAAATATCCGCAATCCATGTCAATCACCAGCTGTCGCCTGCAGCCCATAGCTGGGCGCAGCACTGTCGTGCCCACTGTGCAGTCCTTGGCGTTGCTCTGGTGGAGGAGACTGTGCGAATTGAAAAGCGCGGGGACGGGCTGGAAAAAGCGGCCCGCGAGTTGCGTTACGCAGTGTTTGAGAAAGTAGTCGAGAAAAACGATATTTTGCTACTGGCTCATCATGCGGACGATCAGGTGGAAACGGTCCTGTACCGACTGCTGCGGGGTGCGGGACTCCGTGGTTTGGCGGGTATACCGCAATCCCGCACGCTTGGTTGCGGTCGTTTACTGCGCCCGCTACTCAAGTTTACCCGCGCCGAGTTAGAAGCATACGGGGTGCGCCATGGCCTGTCCTGGATTGAAGATGAATCCAACCAGCACACAGAGTTTGATCGCAACTATTTGCGTCATCGGGTGATTCCAGCCCTTGCTGAGCGCTGGCCAGACTTCCGCACTCGGATTGCGCTCAGCGCCGACCTGTGCGCCGATGCCGATCGCCTCAACAGCGTGCTGGCCCGCGCCGATCTCGATTTATTACAGGAGCGCGGCGAACGTCTCGGGCGCAGTATCGATATCCCGGCATTGCAACGCCTCGACCCGCAGCGTCGGGCCAACGTATTGCGCTATTGGGCGGAAACCTGCGGCCAGATCGCGCCGAACCAGCGTGCGCTACTGGCCTTGCACCGGGACCTGCTGATGGTGCGCGGCGACGCAGCCCCGGTAGTGAACTGGCCTGGGGGGCAGTGGCGGCGCTTTCGCCAGCGGCTGTATTTGTTGCCGCCACAGTTTTCGAGAATTGCAGTGCAGCGCGCGCCGGTAGAGTGGTCCTTAAGCGAACCCCTGACACTCGCCGATGGCAGCGTCCTGAGCGCTGTCGGGCACGTGGGTCAGGGTTTAAAAGTTAACCCCGGGCAGCGCGTTACCATTGCCTGGCGTAGTGGGGGAGAACGCTGTAAACCCGCCGGTCGACACGGCTCCAATTCGCTTAAAACGCTGTTCCAGGAGCATGGTCTCGAACCCTGGTGGCGCGATCGAGTGCCCCTGCTACACGTGGACGGGGTACTCGCCGCAGTGGGTGATCTGTGGCTAAACGACGGGTTTGTGGTGGACCCAGACGAAGTGGGGTTTGTGTTGTGCTGGAATTTTTAAGACATTGCAGCGGGACTGCCAGTCTCCTGTTTATATCGCTCAGCGTAGTGTTTTGTACATTTTTTGACGGGTGTTCCTGACTGCCTGCACTGCGTTCGCGCACAGAGTTTACACCCGGCCCGCATTGAGACGCCGCAGTCTTTCTGGTAACCTGACGTCCCATCTTCAGAACGTTGTCTGGCGCCCCTGATGTCTCCCGCGCCGCAACTTTTTAGTACTGTAATCCTGGCCATAACGCTATTACAAGGGCTGACATGACGCGTTTTATTTTTGTCACTGGCGGAGTTGTTTCCTCTCTGGGCAAAGGCATTGCCGCTGCGTCGCTCGGTGCGGTGTTGGAGGCACGGGGCCTTAATATCACAGTGTTGAAGCTGGATCCCTATCTCAACGTCGATCCGGGCACCATGAGCCCTTTTCAGCATGGTGAAGTGTTCGTCACCGAAGATGGTGCGGAGACCGATCTTGATCTGGGGCACTACGAGCGCTTCCTCAACTCGCGCATGACCAAAGCCAACAACTTTACGACTGGGCAGGTCTACGAAACTATTTTGCGCCGCGAACGTCGCGGCGATTATCTCGGTGGCACGGTGCAAGTTATCCCCCATGTTACCGATGAGATAAAACGACGTATTATCGAGGGCGGCGGCAGTGCCGATATCGCCCTGGTAGAAATTGGTGGTACCGTTGGCGACATCGAATCGCAACCTTTTCTCGAGGCAATCCGCCAACTTCGGGTGGAGCTCGGGTCCCACCGGACGCTGCTGATCCATTTGACCCTCGTGCCCTATATTGCCACGGCGGGGGAGACCAAAACCAAACCTACCCAGCACTCGGTGAAGGAGTTGCGCTCCATCGGATTGCAGCCGGACGTACTGTTGTGCCGCTCCGAGGTGTTGGTGGACGATGCGTCCCGCAAAAAGATATCGCTGTTCACCAGCGTGGAGGAGCGCGCGGTAGTTCCATTGATGGATGCAAAGACGATTTACGCCATCCCGCGGCACTTGCACGAGTGGGGGCTGGATGACTTTGTACTGGAAAAATTCGGTCTCGACTGTCCGCGGGCCGATCTCGTCCAGTGGGACAGGGTGGTGCGCAATCAGCTCAATCCAAAACGCCGAGTCACCATCGCCATGGTTGGCAAGTACATGGAATTGCTCGACGCTTACAAATCGCTTAACGAAGCGCTTGAGCATGCCGGTATTCAGCAATTGACCGAGGTTGAAATCCAGTATATTGACTCCGAGGATCTTATGGACGATATGTCCATGCTGGATGGTTGCGACGGTATTCTGGTACCCGGTGGATTTGGCGAGCGAGGCGTGGAGGGTAAAATCAAGGCGGTACGCCATGCGCGGGAAAACAATATTCCCTACCTCGGCATCTGTCTGGGGATGCAGGTTGCCGTGATCGAGTTCGCTCGCAACGTGGTTGGCCTGGAAGCCGCGAACAGCACCGAATTCAACCGCAATACGCCACATCCGGTGGTCGGCCTGATCACCGAATGGCTGGACGACAGCGGCCGGCGTGAAACCCGCTCGGAGCAATCTGATCTCGGTGGCACTATGCGTCTCGGCGCTCAGGAGGCGAGTTTGGTGGCCGGGTCCCGGGCGCGCGCGATCTATGGTAAAGACACGATTCTCGAGCGCCATCGCCATCGCTATGAAGTGAACGGTAACTACGTGGATCAGATTCAGATTGCCGGTCTTAAAGTCGGTGGCTGGTCGGCGGACGAGACCCTGGTTGAGACCGTAGAACTGCCGGACCACCCGTGGTTTTTCGCGTGCCAGTTTCACCCCGAATTCACCTCTACGCCACGCCACGGCCATCCTCTTTTTTCCGGGTTTTTGGCGGCGGCACTAGCGTACGGCGAGAACCAGGTTGGGAAAGATGACGCCAATTCCGGTTGCGTATCCGGTTGCGCAGTCGAGGCGAGCAAGACATGACAATGACGGTGGTTAAGGTGGCCAATATTGCGGTTGCCAACGATCGGCCGATGGTGCTGTTTGGCGGTATGAATGTCCTCGAATCCCGAGATATGGCGCTGCGGGTGGCGGAGCATTACACCCGGGTCACGACGAAACTCGGCATTCCCTACGTATTCAAGGCGTCGTTCGACAAAGCCAATCGCTCATCCATTCATTCCTATCGCGGCCCGGGGTTGCATGAAGGGTTAAAAATTTTAGGGGACATAAAGCGCCAGTTTGCGGTGCCGGTGCTAAGCGATATTCACGCAGAGGATCAGGCTAAACCTGCGGCGGATGTTTGTGACGTGATTCAGTTGCCTGCATTTCTCGCCAGACAAACGGACCTGGTGGCGGCCATGGCCGCCACTGGCGCGGTGATCAATATTAAAAAACCGCAGTTTATGAGTCCTGCGCAGGTGGTCAATCTGGTCGAAAAATTTCGCGAGTGCGGCAACGATCGATTACTGTTGTGTGAACGGGGTAGCAGTTTCGGTTACGACAATCTGGTGGTCGATATGCTGGGTTTTCGCACCATGATGGACGTTAGTGGTGGCGTACCCGTGATCTTCGATGTTACCCACGCGCTACAGTATCGGGATCCCGCTGGTGCGGCGTCCGGTGGTCGCCGTCGCCAGGTGGCGGAATTGGGACGTGCCGGGCTGGCAGTAGGACTTGCCGGGTTGTTTCTGGAAGCTCATCCCGACCCGGATCGTGCCCTGTGCGACGGACCGAGCGCGCTGGCGCTGGACAAACTGGAGCCTTTTTTACGTCAGATGAAAGCAGTGGACGACCTGGTAAAAAGCCTGCCTGGTCTCGACACGCAGTAATAAGTTCGGGAGAACAGGACACTATGGCAAAAATTGCAGATATTCGAGCCTACGAAGTACTGGATTCGCGGGGCAACCCGACCGTATGCGCGGATGTTATTCTCGACAGTGGTGCGCTCGGTAGCGCCTGCGCGCCGTCGGGCGCATCGACCGGATCCCGCGAAGCGCTGGAGCTGCGGGATGGCGATCCGCAGCGCTATCTTGGCAAGGGGGTATTGACCGCAGTTGGACACGTCAATGCGGATTTGCGCGAACTGTTGCTGGGCAAGGATGCTACAGATCAGGCAACGATTGACCGCCTGATGATCGATGCGGATGGCACAGACAATAAATCTCGCTTCGGCGCTAACGGGATTCTGGCGGTGTCGCTGGCCTGTGCAAAAGCTGCCGCCGTCGCTCGCCAGGTGCCGCTTTACCACCATCTGGCTGATTTGAATGGCACGCCGGGCCATTACTCCATGCCGGTACCGATGATGAATATTATCAACGGGGGTGAGCATGCGGATAACAATGTGGATATTCAGGAATTTATGATCCAGCCGGTCAAGGCCCCCACATTTGCCGAGGCGCTGCGCCAGGGCGCTGAAATTTTTCACCATTTGAAAAAAGCGCTGGCCGCGCGCGGGCTGAGCACTGCAGTTGGCGACGAGGGCGGCTTTGCCCCCGACCTGTCGTCTAACGAAGCCGCTCTGGAAATTATTGCCGCTGCGGTGGCGAGCGCCGGTTATACGCTGGGTGAGGACGTTACCCTGGCACTGGATTGTGCCGCTTCCGAATTCTATCGGGACGGATACTATCGTCTGGCTGGCGATAATAAGGAGTTTAACGCCGATCAATTTACGCTATACCTTGCTGATTTGGCCAACCGCTACCCTATCCTGTCCATTGAAGATGGAATGGACGAGAGCGACTGGGACGGCTGGGCTGGGTTGACACGCGCGCTGGGAGATCGGGTACAACTGGTTGGGGACGATCTATTCGTCACTAACACAAGCATTTTACAACGGGGTATCGACCGGGGTGTCGCCAACTCGATTTTGATCAAGTTTAATCAAATCGGCACTTTGTCCGAAACGCTGGATGCTATCCGCCTGGCAAAAAAAGCCGGTTATAGCGTGGTGATTTCCCATCGCTCGGGGGAGACGGAGGACACCACGATTGCCGATCTGGCGGTAGCGACCGCGGCCGGGCAGATCAAGACCGGTTCGTTGTGCCGTTCTGATCGGGTCGCCAAATATAATCGTTTACTGCGTATTGAAGCGGAGCTGGACGGTATTGCTGCTTATCGAGGCCGCGCCGAATTGCGCGCCTGAGGTTCCAGGACGGCGGAGGGTCGCTATATGCGTTGGCTGCTCGTCATTCTCACGGTGCTACTGGTAATTTTTCAATATCGTCTGTGGATTGGCGAGGGTAGTTTGGCACAAAAGGCGAGTCTCGAACGCAAAGTCGCGCAGCAACGCCTTGAGAACGAGCGGCACCGCGAGCGCAATCGGGTACTGGCGGTGGAAGTAGAAGATCTCAAGGATGGTCTGGACAGCGTTGAAGAGCGCGCGCGCGGCGATCTCGGTATGATCAAGCAGGGCGAAACCTTTTACATGGTTATCGAGCCTGGAAAAAAGCCATGAACTGCTGGATAGTGGTGCCGGCGGCAGGGACCGGCACACGAGTGGGTGGGTCAATTCCCAAACAATACCAGTTGTTGTCAGGTCGCCCCTTAATCGAGCACACCCTGGAACGCCTGTTGAAGCTGGAATGCCTGCTGAAGGTAGTACCTAAAACTATTGTCGTTGCCATTCACCCGCATGATTACCATTGACAACACCTGCCAATCGCGCAAGATGCCCGCATTCGCACCGTTGCCGGTGGGGCGCAGCGCGCGGATTCGGTGCGCCTGGCGCTCGCCGCCCTGGCTACCGAAGCTGACGCCGAAGATTGGGTGTTGGTACACGATGCGGCACGCCCCTGCGTCACCACAGCCGATATCACGCTGCTGATGAGCACACTGCAAGATAATGCCATTGGTGGTTTGCTGGCGGTGCCGGTGCAGGACACCGTGAAGCGCGTGGGCGACACACATTTGGTAGTTGCCACGGAGGATCGCGCCAACCTGTGGCTGGCGCAAACTCCCCAGGCTTTTCGTTTCGGCATCTTACGGCAGGCGCTGGAGCACACTGACGCGCGGCGGGGCGCCTGCACCGATGAAGCCGCAGCGGTCGAAAAGCTGGGTTATCTACCGCAGGTAGTGAGAGGTCGCCGCGATAATATCAAGGTCACCGACCCGGAAGATTTTTTCCTGGCCGCAGCCATTCTTGCGTCCCAGCAGAGGGAGTCTGATGGTGTTTAGAGTAGGACATGGCTACGACGTACATGCGTTCGGGGCAGGGGAGCGCATTGTCATTGGTGGCGTGGGCATCCCCTATCATCGCGGCCTGATCGCCCATTCCGATGGCGACGTGTTGATTCATGCCCTGTGTGATGCACTGCTGGGCGCGGCCGCGCAGGGCGATATCGGTCTGCATTTTCCGGATAACGACCCGCGCTGGCGTGACTGTGACAGTCGCCTGATATTGCGCGAGGTGATGGTTTTAGTGAGTAACCAGGGCTGGCAACTTGGCAATGCCGATCTGACGTTGGTGGCGGAAGCGCCTAAAATGGCGCCGCACATTCCCGCCATGCTCGCCTGTTTGGCTGCCGATCTGGCGTGCGGACCGGCACAATTAAATATCAAGGCAACGACCACAGAGGGTCTCGGTTTTATCGGGCGAGGGGAAGGTATAGCCT
>JBFJKD010000054.1:0-10707 GCA_041635095.1 Porticoccaceae bacterium | reverse complement strand
CGCCTGGTCGTCGGCAAATGCCGCTCCGCACAGGAATGCACTCAGCAAAACTACAGCGAGATGATAAATAGATCGGCCCACTGGCTCCCCCCTGATTCTCTGTAATATCCCATAACGGCGTGTTCGAAGTATTTTATACGCGCTCTGGGTATTTTATACAAAGAGTGTAGACGAAGATACACCAACAAGCACCCCCCGCCGCAGACGGAAGGTGCCTGTTGGTGTGTGGAATGCCGCGGATTTTAACTAAAAGGCGAACTGTAGACGGGCTACTATCGCATCGCCATCGTCCTCGCCACCGATCGCCTGATCCACGTCGGCCTTAACGTAGTTAAATGCCACCTTCACCACTTCGTTCACGTACCAGTTGGCACCGAGCGTGAGCGTGTTGCCGGTTTCGCCCGCGAGGCTAATCAACGGTTCGTTTTTGTTTCCAGAAAAATCCAACTCGTCGTAGCGGGCGAAAATCTCCCAGGCGCCACCAGCGGCTGCGGGCTTAACCTTGTCGAATGCCGCGATCTCATTTTTGTAGGACCGACTCTCACCGGTCAAAATCCAGCCCGCCTGCACATAGTAGCCATCGGCTTCCAGATCGGGAGCAGCGTCAACCCCGGACAGTTCGCCATCAAAATATTCCGCCATGAAGTGCGCCGGACCAAAGACGCCGGCCAATTCGAAATTCATGGCCTTGAGTTCGTCACCCAAGGCACCGCCAGTATATTTGCCAGAGACTTTGCTGGCGGTTCCCTGCTCGCCGCCGCGCACGCCAAGGCGCGATTCAATACTGCTGAAGCCGTCGTCGCTATCCCGCACCGTGTAGCCAACACCGAGGTGAATAAGCCCACTTTCACTGTGCATCGGGCGGATAACAAAGCGCCCGGTGGTGGCGGTGTCAAGATTATTCGTGCTATCGACATCCTGTTTGTAGACACCCAGGCTGTAGGTCAGAAAATCGTTGGCACCATGTAACTTAACCCCGATGTTATTGCCCGTATCAAACGCGCTGGACGGCAAAGAACGCTCCACCGCCGTAATCCATTTGGAACTGCCGGTGTCTTCCAGGCCGAAATCTTCTTTCTGCTGACCAAACGTCAATGTCGCCAAATCACCCCAGCCGTTGTAGCTCATATTGAGCTGATCGATCGAACCGCTGTCGGTGAGGTTGTAGGACATTGCATAACTCCAGTCGTCGTAATGACCACCCAGCTCCAGGCGTGCGCGACGAAACCAGATATCACTACCGCTCTCGCCTACTTGCTTGTTTATCACGCCGTCGTAATCGTTGTAGTCGATCTGCATCCGCCCGCCGATTTTGAAGGAAAACCGCCCATCACTGGTCTTTGCTTCCAGACCACCCTTGGTTTTGAGCACAATATCCGGGCCATCGGTGATTACGGTGCCAGCCTGAACATTAAGCGCACTTGCAGCCGCAATGGCCATTGCTATCGCTGTTTTTTTCATTGCTATCCCCTCGTTGCAGAATGATGGGATCGGCGATCCCGTTGTTTGAACAGGGGGTATTGTGAAAAAATACTGTGACAGGAAGGTGACGAATCTATGACAATCAAATGACAATTAACCAGCGTCGCGTAACCGGCGTCGCGAACGGCGATCAACTAATAAACCGTTACCGCGGTACCGCACAAAATATCCAGGTTGTGCAACTGCTCCAGTGTAGCGCGCCCGCTCTCGACAACGGCAGCGACATCCACCGCTTGCATCTCAGCCGCAATGGCTTGCAACGCCTCCCGCCCGCTTAACCGGCCACCTTCAAGCAGTTGTAACAGACGAACCGTGACCGCATTGCTTTCGAGAAAGCGCACTTGCTGGTCGCGATTGCGATAGACAATTAACCACGTGGGGGATGCCGGCAGCGCCGACGGTTGATACGTCGGACCGATCAGTTGCACGGGGTACTGATAACACAAGCACCACGCCAATGGCGATACCACTGGTCGACCCGCCATCAAATCGCCATCTGCAACGACATTCGACCCGGGAAATTCCTCGGGGGAGACATCCAGTGCCAGCTCAACCCACTCGTAATGGGCCAGTTCCAGCATAAACGGCAGCGCGGGTTCCGACTCGGCCCCGCCATCCTGTAAAAAGCGCAGGAACTCCTGACTGATCTCCAGAAATAACGGCGTGTGACAGCGGTGTAGACGAATAAAATTCCGCACCAGGCGGTGCCACCTGGGGGCGTCCAACAAGCTGCGTAGAATGGGGAATCCGCTGCTGAGAAATCCTTCAATGTTGTTGTAAATCAGCTCGCGATAGATGGCCATCCGGCGATCTTCTATCCCTTCCGGAGCAGGACAATTATCGGGATCGCGCACATGGTTGGTAAAGATACCCTGCGCTGCGCGCAATGTTTCAACGTCGCTCATGGTCGCAATCCGGCGCTATCACCACATTGCCGCCGATGCACTGCGCGATGGCAGTGGTGCGCTACCCGTTTTTTTCAACCGTCCCTGCAAAGTTCTAACCCGCGCCACTTCAATTTCCATATCCACCACCGGCGGAAAATTAAAATCCCGTTCCAGTAAAGTGGGAAACACGCCAAAGCGCGCATAGGCTTGCTCCAGCAGCGACCACACCGGTTCGATCACATCGGCCCCGTGAGTATCCACCCGCAAATCGGGCGCTTCGCAATAATGCCCCGCCACGTGCCCGTAGGCGATACGTTCCCCCGGCAAAGTGGCCAGGAATTCACTGGCGTCGTAGCCGTGATTAACACTGTTCACGTAAATATTATTGACGTCGAGTAATAAATCACAATCCGCTTCTTCCAACACCTCATTGATAAATTGCGCTTCAGTCAAGCGTTGCTGGGGTGCGGCGTAGTAGGAAACGTTTTCGATGGCTATACGTTGGCCAAGAAAATCCTGAACCTGGCGAATACGTGCGGCAACGTACGTGATCGCTTCTTCGGTGAAGGGTATCGGCATCAGATCGTACAGATGACCTGCATCGCTGCAGTAACTTAAATGTTCTGAATAACAGTGTATGTTGTGTTCAGCGATAAATTCTTTGATGTCCCGCAGCAGCTCCCAGTCCAGGGGCGCGGGAGAACCGAGGGACAGGGACAGACCGTGGCAAACGAACGGGTAACGTTCTGTATAGGCGCGAAACTGTCGCCCAAAACGCCCGCCCACTCGAATCCAGTTTTCCGGCGCGACTTCCATAAAATCGACACTGCCGGGCGTGAGAGATAGCAGCGGGCCGAGTAGCGCCCGCCGCAATCCCAACCCAGCCCCGTGTATACCAGGTGGTTGTTGCATCGTTGAGAACCAGCGAAAATTTATTCGCTTTTAGCGCCACATTTGCCTTCTTCCGTGGCTTTGGCTGCCGCCTTGTCTTCCCCACAGGCTCCTTCCTTGGCCTTGGCATGATCCTCGCCACAGGTCCCTTCCGCGGCACCTTTAGTTTCAGCGGTTTTGGCTTTGTCTGCACCGCACTTGCCTTCACCACATTTGCCTTCGCCGCATTTACCTTCGGCGTCCTTGGCAGCGAGGTTGTACCCCGCGCTCAATTCGGTGACCTGGAACGGGTTTTGCGCGGCGTGGGCCATAGAACCTAGTGCCAAAGATGTCATAAATGCGGCACCAACTGCCAGCGCGAGGGGTTTAACGGTATGTTTTGCCATGGTGACTCTCCTGTTACATGTCGTACTACGGTTGACCACGATTACGGGAACGTTCGCGGATAAGGTTGCACAAATGTTTTATCCCATAATAGCCTGAATGAATGCAGACTGGGTTTTATGACCCGACCAAGCTACGTAAGTTTCCATATTACACGAAATTCTATCAATCTCCCCCGTTAGTAACACGCTGCCGAAGTCCCACGCGTACAACAGGTTCCTTACCGCATAAGCATAGTCGCGATGTCCTCCCGCTGGTCCTGCAAACGTTTGAGGGACACGGGCACGGCCGTTTTCAACGCTTGCGCATAAACCGAAACCCGGTACTCCTCAAGCATAAAACGCAACTTCTCCACTTCCAGAGAGATATCCAGAGAAAATTCCCGGCTGCGAGCCGAAAGCTCCCCCGCCACTTTTATGAACTCTACCAGCTCCGCCATCACCGCCCGATCGTGTGCTAATCGCTGCGGCAACCGGTCAAATCGCGTCAGCGCGGCGCGCACATAGCGTTCCATCTGGCGCAACCAGAAAAAACTGGTCTCCTTCAAAAAGCCCGCCGCGAACAGCGTCGCCATCTGGACCCGACAATCCGCAACCGACTGGGGAAAATGCGGTTCCCGTGCCCGCAGCAACGCATACAACTCAACAAGGGCGGTGGCCTGCGCGCCGAGTAGTTGTTCCAGCTCGAGGGCCAGTACGCCAGTAGCACCCGCGCCGCGGTCCAGACACCGGCTAAACGCCTGCTCCGACCTGGGCAATGGTTGCCCATCGAAACAGGCGTGGCGATACACCGCGTAAATCAGATCCGCCGTCAGCGCTTCAAAAGTGGGCAACTTCGCGTTAACAAACAATAGTTCATTGCCGCGACACAACTGCTTGCGCCAGCGGCGCTCCGCTTTTTCCCTGTAAATGACCGCGAGGCGCACCACGCCCCGTCTGGATTCGTATTCGGCGAGCGTGGCATTATCCCGCAACTCAATGGCCACGCTATCGCCGGTATCGACCAACGCCGGGTAACTGCGTATTTCCAGCCCGTTCCTGATATCGACAACCACCTCCGGCAAGTCCTCGAAATTCCATGAAGTGATACCCGTTGTAGTCAGTTCAGCGGCGGACGAACCTTCGCTATTAAGCACCTGCGCGACCTGACGCTGGTAGGTGTCGCGCAGCGTTCTCAGGTCTTTGCTGTGGGACAACATCTGCCCCTGTTCATCCACAAGTATAAAATTAATGCGATAAAAGGCGTCCAGTTTATCCAACCGCCAGCACCCTTCCGGCAACTCAATACCGATCAATTTCTGCAGTTCGTCGCCGAGCGCCGTCGCCAATGGGCGGTTCTGTGGGCGTAGGGCAGACAGAGCCCGGTCCGCATAATCCGGCAGCGGCACACAGCGTTTGCGCCATTGCTTGGGCAACGTTTTGAGCATGGCAATCGCTTTGTCCCGCAACAACCCGGGTACCAACCAGTCAAACAGCGCATCCGGTACCTGGTGCAGAATTGCCAGCGGCACCTGCACGCTTACACCATCCATGGGATGACCGGGTTCGAAACGATAACTCAGGGAATACCTGTGCCCATGCCAGTCGATGCTGGTGGGAAATTGCGCAACCTGTTCGGTATCCGGCATATTCGCTGCCAGCCGCGCGCCGTCGAGGTAAAGCAGGTTGGGGTTAGTTGCTTCCGCGCCTTTACGCCATGTTTCAAATTGCGCCAGACTGGTTATTTCTGGCGGCACACGCTCGTCGTAAAATTGATACACGACCTGCTCATCGGCCGCGATGTCCCGACGTCGCATGCGTTGCTCAAGATCATCGAGATGTTCCGCCAGCGTGCGATTGTGGACAGCGAATTGTCCCACGCCGCGATCCTGCACACCGTAGCGCCCCTCCACCAGCGCCTGCCGAATGAACACCTGCCGCGCTAACGACGCATTAATTTTGCCAAATTCAACACTGCGCCGATCGGCTACCACCAGACCATAAAGTGTCTGTTTCTCGTAGGCCATGACACGACCACTGCGCGGCACGTAATGAGGCTCGCTGTATTCCCGTTTGATGCGATGCGCGGCAATGGTGGATAACCAACGGGGATCAATCTGCGCACAGCCGTGAGCAAACAGGCGACTGGTTTCGATCAACTCTCCCGCCATCACCCACTTCGGCGGCTTTTTGGTCAGACCGGATCCGGGAAAGAGGTGAAATCTGCGATTACGCGCCCCCATATATTCGTTGTTGTCGTGGCGAAAACCTATATTTCCCAGCAAACCACTGAGCATAGCGCGATGGATACTGTCCCGATCCGCCGGTTGATGGTTGTCGCGCAACCCTAGCTGACGACAGCTCATGTGCAATTGGTGGTGCAATTCGCGCCATTCGCGCATGCGCATATAGGACACCGATAATTGACGACATAAACTGGCATACTGATTGTTGCTCAGTGCCTGGCGCTGCGCTTCGAGAAATGTCCACATATTCCACAAGGTGATAAAATCGGAATCGGGATCCACCCATTGGCGATGTTTCTCATCCGCTGCCTGGCGCTTATCCGCCGGCCGCTCGCGGGGATCCTGCACACTCAGCGCCGCGATAATAACCAACACCTCCCGCACACAAGCCTCGCGATTGGCCGCCAGTAACATGCGTCCGAATTTCGGGTCCACCGGCAAACGCGCCATCTGCCGCCCCAGATCAGTGAGTTGGCCAGGACCGTCCACCGCGCCGAGTTCGGCGAGCAAATTGTAGCCATCGTTAATGAAACGATTATCCGGTGGGTCCACGAACGGAAAACGACGCACATCACCCACACGAAATTGCAGCATTTGTAAAATAACCGCCGCCAGGTTGGTACGCAGAATTTCGGGATCGGAAAACTCCGAGCGCTGCGCAAAATCCTGCTCGCTATACAGACGGATACAGACACCGTCGGCGAGCCGACCACAACGCCCCGCCCGCTGATTCGCGCTGGCCTGGGAAATTGGTTCGACAGGCAGGCGCTGCACCTTGGTTCGGTAACTATAACGACTGATGCGGGCATAACCCGTATCCACCACATAGCGTACCCCAGGCACGGTAATCGAGGTCTCGGCGACATTGGTCGCGAGGATGATACGGGTGCCCGTATGCGCCTGAAATACGCGACGCTGATCCTTTAACCCGAGCCGCGCATACAGGGGCAGTACTTCCACATGACGGAGTTCGGCCTTGCGCAGCGCCTGGGCGACATCGCGTATTTCCCGCTCACCGCTCACAAACACCAGAATGTCCCCCCGTTGCGGTAACGCCAACAATTCCTCAACGGCGGACACCACCGCAGCGGGCAGGTCCTCTTTCGAATCGGGTGGCCGATAGCATATTTGCACAGGGTAAGTGCGTCCCGTTACGGCGATCACCGGCGCGCCGCCAAAGTGTGCGGCGAATTTATCGACATCGATAGTCGCCGAGGTAATGATCACTTTTAGATCCGGGCGACGAGGCAGAATTTGTTTAATGTAACCGAGGATGAAATCAATATTCAGGCTACGCTCGTGGGCCTCGTCAATAATCAAGGTGTCGTAGCGCAGCAAATCCGGATCACTGCGAATTTCTGCCAGCAAAATTCCATCGGTCATCAGTTTAACCAGCGTAAGATCACTACACTGATCCTGAAACCGCACCTGATAGCCGACCGCGCCGCCTAACGGCACCTGCAATTCTTCGGCGATGCGACTGGCCACCGCGGACGCGGCAATACGACGTGGCTGCGTATGGCCAATCAAACCCGTTACTCCACGGCCCAGATCCAGACATAGCTTCGGCAGTTGCGTGGTTTTACCCGACCCGGTTTCCCCGGAAACAATCACCACCTGATGATTGCCAATGGCGTCGGCAATCTGTTCGCGCTGGGCAACAACCGGTAAATTCGCGGCGTAACTAACAGCGGGTAACGATTTTTGCCGTTGCATGGCACGCGCGACAGACGCCTGCATGCGCGTGCTTAGTGATTCTTGCGGACTGACCCCAGGAGCACGTTTGTCCGCCCCACGGGCTGATATTGCACCACCCTGTGCGACAGCGGACTGCGGTGACGGTTGAGTTCCGGAAGCACGGGTTTGCGCGGTTTGCGCTGACGCAGTTTGCAGAGCGCGCAACTCTTTCAGGAAACGCGGTCGATCCACGTTCATGCACTGGGGTAACAGGGTCTCCAGTGCCTGGTAAGTTGCGGAGCGGGTCATAGTTGATGAGCAAACCTATTTGGAAAGCAGTTTCATGCCTTCTTCAAGTCCGCCTATGGTCAGCGGAAACATGCGCTGCTCCACCAATTGCCGCACCCGTTGAATGGTCGGCGTGTGCTCCCAGTAATCCTGACGCACCGGATTCAACCACACCACCTTGTCGAAGGTAGCGTTAATCCTTTCCATCCAGGTGACCCCCGACTCCTTGTTGTAATATTCCACGCTACCACCGGCGCTCTCGATTTCATACGGCGACATGGACGCATCGCCGACAAATATGACCTTGTAATCGGAACTGTAGGTGCGCAACACATCGTAGGTTTCAGTCTTTTCCTGATAGCGGCGAAAATTATCCTTCCACACATAGTCGTACAACATATTGTGAAAATAATAGTATTCCATGTGCTTAAATTCCGTGCGCGCGGCGGAAAACAGTTCCTCACACAATTTAACATAGGGATCCATCGAACCGCCCACGTCAAAAAACAGCAGCACCTTGATGGCATTGTGCCGCTCCGGCACCATTTTTATATCCAGCAAACCACCGTTGTGGGCGGTGGAACGGATGGTATTGTCGAGGTCGAGCTCTTCCGCCGCACCCGTGCGAGCGAATTTACGCAGGCGCCGCAGCGCCACTTTGATATTGCGCGTTCCCAACTCGACCGAGTCATCAAGATTGCTGAACTCGCGCTTTTCCCAGACTTTCAGTGCGCGCTTTTGCGTGCTTTCACCACCGACACGAACCCCTTCCGGATTATAGCCGCTGTTGCCAAACGGCGATGTGCCGCGCGTACCAATCCATTTATTGCCGCCCTCGTGGCGTTTCTTTTGCTCTTTCAGGCGTTCCTTGAACGCCTCAATCAGTTTTTCGAGCCCGCCAAGACTTTCGATTTTGGCTTTTTCTTCTTCGGTGAGACTTTTGACAAATTCCTGACGCAACCACTCCTCGGGAATCAGTACGTCCAGAAATTCATCCAGCGTCTCCAGGTCTTTGAAATACAGGGTGAACGCCCGGTCGTATTTATCGTAATACCGCTCATCTTTGACCAGGCAGGTTCGCGCCAGAAAATAAAAATCTTCGATGCTGGCAAATGCAATGTGCTTTTGCAGAGCTTCGAGCAGCACCAACAGTTCCTTGATGGTGACCGGAATACCGCCTTTACGCAGTCCGTCAAAAAAATCCAGTAGCATCAGCGCCCTTCCCGCCGGGTCATAAACGCTAGTCGCTCAAGCAAGTGAACGTCCTGTTCGTTTTTCAGCAACGCACCATACAAGGGCGGAATCGCCTTGGTAGGATCGCGCTGTTTGAGAATATCCTTGGGGATATCGTCCGCCATTAATAATTTCAACCAGTCAACCAGTTCGGAGGTGGAGGGCTTTTTCTTGAGTCCAGGGATTTTTCTCACATCAAAGAAAATATCCAGCGCTTCATCCACCAGCGCTTTTTTGATGCCCGGGAAATGCACATCGACAATTTTTAGCATTGTTTCCCGATCTGGAAAATTAATAAAATGGAAAAAACAACGGCGTAAAAATGCGTCGGGCAACTCTTTTTCGTTATTGCTGGTAATCACGATAATCGGACGATGGCGCGCCACGACTCGCTCACTGGTTTCGTATACGTGAAACTCCATACGATCGAGCTCCAGCAACAGGTCATTGGGGAACTCGATATCGGCCTTATCGATTTCATCAATCAATAACACTACCTGTTCTTCGGCGGTAAATGCTTCCCACAATTTGCCTTTCCTGATGTAGTTATTAATGTCGTGGACTTTATCTTCGCCGAGCTGTGAATCCCGTAAGCGGGAAACCGCATCGTACTCGTACAAACCCTGCTGGGCCTTGGTGGTGGATTTGACGTGCCAGGCAATCAAGGGCTTGTTCAGCGCAATGGCTACCTCTTCGGCCAACATGGTTTTACCGGTGCCCGGCTCCCCTTTGATCAACAGTGGCCGCTGTAGCGCCACGGCGGCATTGACCGCCATCTGCAAGTCTTCAGTTACAACATATCGCTCGGTGCCGGTGAATTGCATAATTGTGTCTCTGTTTCAGTTTATTCGATCGCACATTCTAGCCTCACCTTGTATCTGGTTCCAGTAATAGCACTGCCTGGTTGGTGACCGTCGCGTCTCGCCACAGGCCAGAATGGGCTGTTACCATAGCCGATATAAACAAAACCGAACTGTATTCAACTATGTCGACTGAAATCACAAGTATCCACAGGCGACCGCCCAGCGCGGAATTTCTGGGCCACCCAAAGGGGCTCTACGTGTGCTTCCTGACGGAACTATGGGAGCGTTTTTCTTATTACGGTATGCGTGCGCTGTTAATTTTTTACTTAACGCAGCACTTTTTGTTCAGCGATGATCGTGCGTATCTGATTTATGGCGCTTATACCGCGCTGGTTTACGTGATGCCGGTGCTTGGAGGCATTCTGGCCGACCGCTATCTGGGTTCCCGCAAGGCGGTTACTTTTGGCGCGATATTATTGGTGTTTGGTCACTTTGGTATGGCCCTGGAAGGACCTGCTGCTAGCGCCACTGGGGAGCAGGTGGTTCGCGATCCGTTTTATTTGCAGTGCTTTTATTTATCCCTGGCGTTGATTATTACCGGCGTCGGATTTCTCAAAGCGAATATTTCCACCCTCGTCGGCGCCCTTTATGCTGCGGGGGACCCGCGCCGGGACAGCGGCTTCACCATCTTTTATATGGGTATCAATATCGGCGCTTTTTTTGCTTCGATTCTGTGTGGCTGGCTGGGGCAAACCTACGGCTGGGCATATGGCTTTGGCCTGGCGGGCATCGGTATGTTGGGTGGACTACTGGTCTTTCTACGCGGTCAGCCGCTGCT
>JBFJKD010000053.1:0-10742 GCA_041635095.1 Porticoccaceae bacterium | reverse complement strand
TTTTGCCCTGGATCTCGGCGCCCGCGGCTCCGCCACCATTGGCGGCAACATCTCCACCAATGCGGGCGGAAACCAGGTGATTCGCTACGGCATGGTGCGCGAACAAATTCTCGGGCTGGAGGTCGTACTGGCCGATGGTACGATTTTGTCGTCCATGAATCACATGCTCAAAAACAACGCGGGGTACGACCTCAAACACCTCTTTATCGGGTCCGAAGGCACCCTCGGGGTGGTCACCCGCGCGGTGTTGCGCCTGCGCCCGGCCATGCCCGCCCGCAACACCGCGTTCGTCGCCACCGACAGTTTTGCCAAACTACCCCTGTTACTCAGCCACATGGAAACCGCACTGGGTGGTAAGCTGAGTGCATTCGAGGCGATCTGGAACAACTACTATGTGCTGGCGAGCAAGGGGCCACATCTTGGAACCCCACCATTTCCGCCACAGCATGCGTTCTACGCGCTGATCGAATCCACCGGCAACGACGAGGCTCAGGAAAGCGAGGAGTTTCTCAACGCCCTGGAAGAGGCGCTTTCAGAAGACTTGATCGTCGACGCGGTACTGGCAAAATCCGAAACGGAGCGGGAGGCATTGTGGGCTATTCGCGACAATATTGACTGCCTGTCGGCGCTGGATCCCATCGCCATTTTTGATGTTAGTTTGCCAATTGGCGAAATGGAAAATTATTTGCAGGAGCTGGAACACAATCTTGAACAACAACTGGGGATAACCGATCTGGCCACGTTTGGCCACCTGGGGGATGGCAATTTGCATATTATTGTCGGCGTCGGGCGGGATGACCCGGAGCGCTATCATCAGATAGAGGAATTACTTTACCAACCGCTGCAACTTTGCGGTGGTTCGATTTCTGCAGAACACGGTATCGGACTGGAGAAAAAACCCTACCTGCGTTACAGCCGCAGCGCGGAAGAAATTGACGCCATGCGCCGCTTGAAGCAGGCCTTCGACCCCAGAAACATTCTCAATCCCGGCAAAATTTTTTAAACTGCGCGTCCCGTCAACCCCAGCCTTAGTCGGCTAGGAACACTTTGATTCTCCACAGCTCAGGCAGGTCATACAACCGTCCATCATAATCATGGCCTTGGTTAAACACTTGTTACACAACTGCGCCGCGCTGGGGAAGCCGGTATCACCCCCGTCGCCCGCGCGCGCTTCAAACTCGGCGCGTTTCTGATCGAGAATGGCCTGTTGGTGTGCGCCAATCGGCTCGTCCTGGAGCAATCCGATGGACTTCATGTGGGTCTCCAGACACTCGCCAATTTCTGCGACCAGCGAGGGCATAAACTTGCCGCCCTTTTTGAAATAGCCGCCCTTGGGATCAAACACGGCTTTCAGTTCCTCCACCAGGAAAGTGCAGTCCCCGCCTTTACGAAACACCGCCGAGACCACCCGCGTCAACGCCAGCACCCACTGAAACTGCTCCATGTTTTTGGAGTTAATAAATACTTCAAACGGCCGCCGTTGCTCATGGGCGGTGCCCCGATTGAGAATGATATCGTTCACGGTGATATACAACGCGTGATCAGACAGGGGTGTCTTGATTTTGTAGGTCGTGCCGTGCAGGGTTTCCGGGCGTCGTACATGCTCGTCCATCTCCTCCACTGCGCGCTCCAGAGCCTCCGCGGGCGGCACTTTTTGCTGGCCTTTGTCCGACTCCGGCGCTACCACCGCGTAGCCGACTATTTTTTTGTTGATTGCGGTAACCATAATTTTAGAACTTCCCGTAGTAGCCTTCTTTGAGGGCGTCAAAAAGATTGGCTGCAGAGTGAATTTCGCCGTCGTACTCCACGTCCTCATTGCCTTTGAGTTCCACCGTGGAACCATCTTCCAGGGTAAATCGGTACAGGGTATTTTCCAGATCCTTGTCTTTGACCAACACGCCCTGAAAAGCCTCTGGATTGAAACGGAAGGTGGTGCAACCCTTCAAGCCCTGGTCGTAGGCGTAGAGATAAATATCCTTGAACTCATCAAACGCGATATCGGACGGCACATTAATGGTTTTCGAAATGGATGAATCGATCCAGCGCTGGGCGGCGGCCTGCACATCGACATGTTGGCGCGGGGCGACGTTTTCGCTGACTACAAAATAATCCGGCAGCTTCTGCTCCGCCAGGCTCGACTCCGGGGTCGCTGCACCGTTGATCAATTCCCGGTAGGCGAGCAATTCGTAGGAATACACATCCACTTTTTCCTTGGACTTTTTGCCTTCGCGAATCACGTTGCGGGCGTAGTGGTGCGCAAAACTGGGTTCGATGCCGTTACTCGCATTATTCGCCAACGACAGGGAAATGGTGCCGGTTGGGGCAATGGAAGAGTGGTGGGTAAATCGACAGCCGACCTCCGCGAGTTCTGCCACCAACCCGGGATCCTCCTGTGCCACCTTTTGCATATAGCGACTGTAGCGGGCGTGCAGCACCCGGCCGGCGACCCGATCGCCCACTGCAATACCGTCGTCCGCCATTTCCGGGCGTTGGGCCAGCATCTCGTCTGTAATCGTAAACTCTTCGTCCATAACCAGCGCCGGACCTTTTTCTTTGGCCAGCTCGAGGCCGGTGCGCCAGCCCACCAGCGCCAGTTCGCGACTCACCTGCTCGGTGAAATCCAGGGATGCCTGCTCACCGTAGGGCATACGCAGCATGGTCAAGGTCGATCCCAGTCCAAGAAAACCCATGCCGTGACGGCGTTTGTGCATAATCTCGTGGCGTTGCTCAGGGAGGGGCAGGCCGTTAATTTCCACTACATTGTCGAGCATGCGGGTAAACACCGCCACCACCTGACGATAATTTTCCCAGTCGAAACGCGCTTGTTCGGTGAACGGATTGATCACGAATTTGGTGAGGTTGACCGACCCCAGCAGGCAACTGCCGTAGGGCGGCAGGGGCTGCTCACCACAGGGGTTGGTGGCACGGATATTCTCGCAGAACCAGTTGTTGTTCTGCTCGTTCACCTTGTCGATCAGAATAAAGCCCGGCTCCGCGTAATCGTAGGTGGAGGTCATAATGACATTCCACAAATTGCGCGCCGGCACAGAGCGATACACGCGACAGGCAACCCGCCCCTGGGCATCGCTGACATAACCTTTACTGGTGGGAAAATTGCGCCACAGAATATCCTCGCTGGCGATATCCACTGCGCCCTGTTCAACCTCCCAGTCCGACACCGGGAACGACAGTGGCCAGTCCCCATCCGCCTTGACCGCCGCCACAAATTCCTCGCTGATCAGCAGGGATAAGTTGAACTGGCGCAGGCGGCCGTCCTCGCGCTTGGCGCGAATAAAATCGACCACGTCGGGGTGACTAATATCAAACGTGCCCATCTGCGCGCCCCGTCGGCCACCCGCCGAGGACACGGTGAAACACATGCGGTCGAAGATATCCATAAACGACAGGGGGCCTGAGGTGTACGCACCGGCACCTTTCACGTAGGCACCCCGTGGACGCAAAGTCGAAAATTCGTAGCCAATCCCGCAGCCGGCCTTGAGAGTCAGGCCCGCCTCCAGATTTTTTTCCAGGATACCCTTCATGGAATCATTGATGGTGCCGGACACCGTGCAATTAATGGTGGACGTCTCTGGCTTGTGCTCCCAGGCCCCGGCGTTGGAC
This sequence comes from Porticoccaceae bacterium, assembly GCA_041635095.1. Classification (GTDB taxonomy): domain Bacteria; phylum Pseudomonadota; class Gammaproteobacteria; order Pseudomonadales; family Porticoccaceae; genus JBFJKD01. Next base: position 7,121 of record JBFJKD010000053.1, on the reverse strand, counting down.
ACAATCCGCCCGGCGGGAATGGCGCCATTGCGCAGCGCCCACACAAAACGCTCGTACCATTTGTCGCGCAGATCAGCGCGCTCCACGTCGGCTAACGCCCGCGCCACTCGTTTGTAGGTGTCGTCGATGCTGGCATCCAGGGGCCGCCCAGATTTGTCCTTGAGACGATATTTTTTGTCCCAGATATCGGCGGACGCGGGTTGTAGTTTAATGGTAATCGATGTGGGGGAGGTGGCGGTTTTTAGCGCTTCTACGGACATGACTAATCCTGTAATCGTTGTACTTTTGCCCAGTTTTTGCGGCCGGGCTGTCGCTCTGAAATATCAGCCAACACTCAACTGGGTCGAGACCGGACTGCGCTACAGTGTAGCAAACCCAATTGCAGGGGACACGACGCAAATCGTATATATTAAAACCACTTGGATATTAACGGGCCTGAAAATCGTAAACCTGCATACGTTCGAGGTGGGGTTTCACCCACTGGTTCACAAACTCAACGTGAGTGGGATGGTTTAAATACTTTTGCAGATCTTCTGTCGTAGCAAAATACACGTAGATGGCCAGATCATAACTGGCATCCACCACGGGCCGCTCGCTGGCCAGCGCCGCGCCGGTGCGAACTTCCCGTACCCCCGGAATATTCCGCAACACCTGGGAGCGGGCTTCCACTTCGGCGACAGTGTGCGCGCCGGTGCCAGGCTTGAACCAGGCCAGCACCACATGGCTGACGCCGTGCTGATCTGCCACCGCCACGGGGGCCAGAAATACCAACACGGTCAAAACAATATAACGCGCGATCATGAGTACGTTCTCCTCGCGGTTGACGCTCCAGACGCTCCAGTTTCGGACGTTTTACTGCCCGCAAACCGGCAAACAGAGCCGCGCCCGGTCATGCCCCGAGTCGAGTCATGGAATTTCTCGTCAGGTATTTTTCGTACATAGCAGGGTCGTTAACTCGCATGCGATTCCCGCCTCCGACGTCAGCCACCTGTTCGAGACGGGTAATGCGATTCGTCTGAATGTCGTGGGCATGGACTCGGGTCCAGGACCAGTAGGGATGAGCGCCATCCATCACTTTCTTATCGCCGTGTTCATAGAGGGAGTAGGCGCCGTCAAAGGAGCGGAATATTTCGCCGCGCCGGTCGAAGGACACCATACTCAACGGCAACAGGGTACGGGCGTCAAACCAGACGCGCTTTTTACCCACCGGGGCGCGGGGGAAAGCCACCGGCTCGGCTTCCACCACAATCACCTCCGGAATCAGTTCCACCTCCGTATCCCAGAACGTCAGACCCTGGGGTCCGCCATGGGTGGTATGCTCCCAATTATCGTGCTCGCCGGTCCAGCTGCCAGACACCGCCGCCAGCCCCGGCCCACGGTGTACCACTTTGTAGTTGCCCCAGGTCAGAAAGGGGTCGCCCGCCGCCCAGGCGTCGGACAGGTACAGGTTGGAGCCTGGAATTAACGGCTCGAAACGCTGATTGGTGGGAAAGCGCCGCACCCGCTTGAACGCGGGAAGATAGCCATACAGATCCGGGAACTGGCGCTGGTCGTAGTGCCAGATATTCAAAAACGCCGTGCCCTTGATATCGTTCGGACTCACAAAAAACACCGACTGATAGCGCAATTTGTCCTCGTGTCCCGGCCAGTAGGGTTTCGGCTCCATGACGACCCGCGCCACCGGCGACATTTCCACCCAGCAGGTATCGTAATTGTAGGCCACCACCCCCTCGTCATTGAGGTCGTACTCCTTAATGGCGTAGAACGACGCGTCGTGCCGACCCCAACTCAGGGTGACCCCGGCAAACACTTCAATCCCGGATTTTGGATCGGGAAACGGATTGCCACCGATCCACGGCTGGCCGGCTTGGGTGACCACATTGCCATTGGCGTCGAAGGTGCCCTGCCCGTTGTTTCTGAGGGTCGCTTCGATATATTCCCACGGACTCAACCGCATTATATCGGTGGTGGTTTTGACCACTTTCAGACGCCGCCCCATCTGTGTGATTTGCGTGTACTGGATCGGGTCGAGCAAATCCCGCACCCGCTCCACATTATTGGCGTCAATTATATCCCCGGTGTTGATTTTCCCGGCGGTAAACCCGTCGAGGGACAACAGCTCTTCCGGATACGCCGCGGTTATGTCCCCGCTCCGGGCAATGGTGGACCACAGTGGCGCCAACACCCCGGTGGCCAGTGCACCTCTGGCCATTTGCCCGAGAAAATGGCGTCTGCTGTACCCGCTATCGTATTTGCGAATTCTCATCACCGCGACCTCTTCAATACGTGCTCAGGATAGCCCGTTATGGACACCCATACCCCTGTATGTTTTTCTCGAACTGCGTGCGCACCTCCTGCGCCATATTATGCTGATAGCGTTTCACCTGTCCGGCCAACTCACACACACGTTGTCCCTGTGCTTCGCCCGCTTCCGCCAGGCTGGATAATAGCGTGAGACGTTGCGCCATGCCCTCCAGCCAACGGGGCGAGCCGTCGGGCACCGCACCGGTGATTTTTGCCCAACCGCGTTCCGCTTCGAACAGCCGGTTTGAGGCCTGCGCCGCGTCGGCATAAGCCACCCACGCGTCCCCCGAATCTGGAAATGCAGCGACCATGTCCCGCGCCGCCGCGAATGCCGTGTCCCCTTCACCCCCCGCAGTTAGCGCGCGAATACGCAGCAATTGTAATTGCCGCTGGTCCTGGGGCTGCCCCTCCAGAGCCGGATAAAACCGCATCGCCAGGTCAGCCACCTGAGTAAACGCAGCGGCTCGCTCCTTCTCCAGTAGAAACTGATAAATTTCCCGCTGCTGCCCAACGGGGATGGACTGAGTAGCGAGTTGGGCGATAAATTCCGCCACCCGCTGAGGTGGCCCCAATCCGTCCAGCGCCCGCAATTTCGACCAGAGCAACAGGACCCGGACACTGTCGTCGAGCCCTTCCCGGGCCGCGAGGGCATCGATGTCTGCCAGCGTCTTCGACAGCCCGTCACCCACAAAGGTCCGCATCTGCAGCGCCACCGCCGTAAACCAGGGTTTATTGCGCTCCCGTCGCGGCAAACTGTCCAGGGTCTGCAAAATAGCCCTGGCCAGACGCAGCTGCACGTCTGCCTCACCGTTACGCGCGGCCTGATTAAACGCCACCAGTTCGCGTTGCAGGTGAGTTAGAGATATTCCAGCGGCCAGCTTGCGGTCCCGCTTTGCGGCGCTCAGATGGCGCTCCACGGCCGCCTGGTCGGTGCTGAACTGGGCCAGCGCCAGATGAGCGCTGCCGATGTCCCCGTCGTTGGGACTGGTCTGTAAAAACCGCTGTGCCGCCTGCACTAACTGCTGCTCGCGGGCTTTTTCGGGTTTTTGTCGATAGAGCGTTTGCGCAATCAGGAAGGACAGTTTGGGAATCGCCCCCGCCACCGCAGCAGACAGCGGTCGCGTGGCATCCAGCTCCTGCAGCGCCTGCGAGGCATCCCGCGGCAGCCCGGATTTGAGTAGCGCCACTGCGTAATGGTAGCGGAATACGTCGAGGCTAATCGGCAAGCGAGCGCCGCCGCGTTTTTGAAATTCCCGGAACTTGAACACCGCCGTGTTGTACTGCTGATAGGCATAGGCGTATTCGCTGTCCACCAACAGGGAAAACACACCCAGGTCCTGACCCACTATTTCGTCCCGATAACCGAGGATGCGCTGCACCAGCCCATCGTTCATAAACGACGATTCGACAATCGGCTTAAGTCGCTGGGCCGCGCTGATGGCGCCACTTTTACGGTTGCGGTGTTGTTCCAGCAGGGCGAAGGCCTGCGCCTGCACCAGCGCAATATTTTCGCCATTGAGAGTCCCCACCGGCGGCAGGTCGGACACATCCTGCCCACGGCGTACCGCCAGCACCGCCAACTCCGTATCGGCAATGCGCCGCACCGGATTGTCGGGATCCGTGCGCAGCGCGTCCGACAGCCGACGAAAATGGCGCTCGGCAATATCCTCCTGATGCCGGGCCATGGCCACGTAGCCGATGCCCAACCAGCTGCCGTAGACAATACCGGGATATAAAATTCGCACCGCACTGCTCTGAAAACCGCGCTCGGCGCGATTCAGCAGCCCCGCCTGTTCGCGCTCCCCAACATAGGTTTGCGCCAACCCCAGCAGGGTCCAGGCTTCCCAGTAACCGAACGCGGACATGGCGTAGTTGATATCGTGCCAATCGTCCGAGCGGTACAGCGCTTCCAACGCACTCTCGTTGTCCCCGGTGGCCCGCTCCAGGTCCCGAATTTTGTTGCGACAATATTCGCGCAGGGTTCTGGCGGATGCCAGCAGGTCATTAAACTGACCTCTGTCCGCACCCAAATCCCGCGCCCTGGATACCAGATTGCCAAAGGTATCCGCCACCGCAATAAAATCCCGGGTCTCCAGTGCCGCGCCCCGTTGCGCCACCCGTTCATTCAGGCGACTATTCAACGTGCTTATCTGCGCCCTGGATAATTCCTGTTTGGATTGTTGCTGCAACGCGTCCACCGCACCCGCGCCGTACACCCTGGTGGGGACGGAGCTGGCGATCACACACCACCCCAGTAATATCCAGGCGAACCGGGCGGATCTCAGGGCAGGAACGATCATCACAAGCCCTCCATCAGCAGCGCCATTTCCGTGGCGAACTGCCCACCCATAATCAGCGACACCAGTTGGCGGGTAATCCGCACGTCCCCATCCATAGTGGCGGCGACGCCGTTACCCGTATCGGCGAGCTGTTGAAAGCTCAGCATCGGCTTATCCCGGTACAGGGCGCGGTTTACCGGTCGCCCGAGGGTGGCCTCCAGCATGGCCGGGTTGGATTCGAAACTCACATCGAGGGTGGAGAGCTGCCCATCGGCAGCGGCAAAGGCTTTGCTGGTGGCAAACAGCGCGCGCACATTGTCGCTATGGGGCGGGGCGTCGCCGATCAAAATAATCACCCGCTTGGCCCCCATACGCCAGCCGCCGTCATTCACGGCTACCCGTAAACCCTCGTACACCGCCTCTTCCATACTACCGCCACCCTCGGCGGTCATGCCATTGAGAAACCCGGTGAGTTTGTTAAGGCTGTAGGTTAACGGTTGCGCGCGGGTCACAAAGCCGGGACTGCCGTAATCCCGATAGGCGACAATGCCAAACCGCGACACCGGCACCAGCATGCGCACCGCGTCGACAATATCCACAATGCGGCTGCGCACCTCGTCGATTACCCAATCCATGGAGCCGGTGGTATCCACCACGAACACCACATCCAGACCGGTTTCCCGCAAGCCCTGCACGTAGGCTGCAAACCGGTTGGTGCTGTTGCTCAGTCCGGTGCCGATACCGGTGCCGTAGCCGGCCAGCCCCTTACCCGCCGTGTCAAAGGTGTCGCTGAGTAACGGTGTGGAAAAGCCCGCGGCAGTGCTGCCTCCGGCAGCCGCTTCCATGGCCAGGTTCACATCCGGTGGTGGCGGCGCCAACGCCGCTGAGGGCACCAGCACCGGGGGCGGTTCAAACTCGATGGGGTCTTCAAACACCAGCTTGTCTTTTTCCTCCACCACTTCCGGGACATCGAGAAGAATTTCAACCGGTGTATTTTCCAGGGACGGACGCGCGGCGGGAGACAGCATGTTGACGGCCGCCCGGGACGACAGCAGCAGGTGGATTACCAGGGATACCAGCAACAGACTCGACCACAGGAGCATCGGCTTCAAATACTTCATCGGCACCCGGTCACTGACTGTCTATTGAGATTTGACATCGTTGATGGTCACCAGTGAAACCCTGGCAATATTCAGCGCCTTGAATTCTGCCAGCAGCGGAATAATTACTGCCGCGCGGGTGCCGGCGTCGGCCCGCAGTCGCACGGTCGCGGGGATCGCCACGCCATTCGCGGACAATCGCTGTGCCCACTGACCCACTGAAACCGGTTCATCCTGCCACAACAATTTACCATCCCGGGTCAGCATCAATTCTAGTAAATCAGGTTGGCCAGGCGCAGCACTGGCGGACGTGGGCGGAAAGATATCCTTGCGCATGGCTTCCGTCAGGCTACCGGCCACCATAAAAAACAGCAGCAGCAAAAACGTCATATTGATAATCGGAATAATGTTCGCTTCGCGGCCATTGGTATGATGCACCGCTTGCGATAATTTGATCGGGGCAGGGTTCGGATATCCAGGTCTAGCGACGGTTTTCACAGCGCGCCCGCCTCCATTCCCAATATCTGAATACGTTGCAACCCACTGCCATGCAACTGGTCGAGCACCTTGACCAAAATCTGTAGTGTTACATCGTCGCCCGCCCGCACCAGCACCGTGGTTTGCGCGTCAACTCCCAGCAATCGCAGGTAACTGTCCAGCTCTTTGACGCGCAGTGTCTCCCCCTGCAACCACAATTTCCCATCGGCAAACACGTCGATAGCCAGTACCTGCCCAGCGCTTTCTCCCTGGGGATTATCCGTCGGCACAGTAACGCCCAGTGCGCGAAACTGAATAAAACTGGTTTGCAGAATAAAAAATACCAGCAGAATAAACACCAGATCGATCAGTGGCGTCAGGCTGATACGCCGCAGGCTTTTACGCAGGGCATTATTCAGTTGCATAACGGCTACTGGTCATTTGCAGTGACGGAATCTAGCAACATACTTTATTTACCCGTCCCGGCAGAAGATTTACCCGTCCCCGCAGAAGCGCCCGCGCGATACAGGTCCACCGTAAACAAGCGCGTGATCTGGTCTTCCATGCTGCTGCGAATGCGAATGGCGCGACCGTCCAGTATGGCGTGTACCAACGCAAACGGAATAGCCACCACCAGCCCTACCGCCGTGGTCAACAGAGCCTCCCAGATGCCGCCCGCCAGAATACCGGTGTCCGCACCGCCACCGTCGCTGGCCAGGCCGTGAAACACGTCGATAATTCCGAGCACCGTACCCAGCAATCCCAGCAGCGGCGCCAGATAGGCGATTTGTTCCAGTAGCGGATTCAGGCTATTGATCTGGGCCATGATTTTTTGCCCGCGGCGGGTTAGTTCCTCGCGAATTTTCTGCTCGTCCGGCCCACTGTCCGCTAGCCAGCCCATACCACTGAGCAGTAATTGCCCGAAGGGGCCACGCTCCCGTTCCAGCAATGCCAGTGCCCC
>JBFJKD010000052.1:0-10746 GCA_041635095.1 Porticoccaceae bacterium | reverse complement strand
TCGAGATTGGCAGGAATCGTCTGGTTGCCAGCATTGATATTGCTTTCAATCATGGCGCCGCAGATGGACTTGTTGCCCTCGGCAATCTGGTTGCCGATATTTTCCAGCACCAGCGGCTGCAACTCGTGATTCTTGTTGGAGTTGGCGTGGCTGCAATCCACCATGATGTTGTTGGCAATACCGGCTTTGCTCAGTTCCTGTTCACACAGAGCGACGCTGACCGAATCGTAATTGGGCTTACCGTCTCCGCCGCGCAATACAATGTGAGCGTAGGGATTGCCCGCAGTGGTGATAATCGCCACGCAACCGTCTGAGTTGATGCCCAGAAAACGGTGGGGTTTGGAAACCGATTGCAGGGCGTTGATCGCGACGCTGAGGCCACCATCGGTGCCGTTTTTGAAACCCACGGCAGACGACAACCCACTGGCCATTTCTCGGTGGGTTTGCGATTCGGTGGTGCGTGCGCCGATAGCCGACCAGGAAATAAGATCCTGCAGATACTGGGGTGATATGGGGTCGAGGGCTTCGGTAGCGGTTGGCAGGCCCAATTCAGTAATATCCATGAGTAACCGGCGACCAATATGCAGGCCATCGGAAATTTTGAACGAGTCGTTCAGGTATGGGTCGTTAATCAAGCCTTTCCAGCCTACCGTGGTGCGCGGTTTTTCAAAATACACCCGCATCACAATGAACAAGGTGTCGCCGACTTCATCCGCCAAGGTCTTGAGACGGCTGGCGTAGTCCTTGGCGGCATCCACGTCGTGTATTGAGCAGGGGCCAACCACCACGATCAGGCGATGATCCTGATGATCGAGAATGTTCTGTACGGCTTCCCGTCCCGCGACGATCACTTTGGCGGCTGCTTCGCTCAGTGGTACGTCCTGCTTGAGGGCAGTAGGGGGCAGCAACACTTCCTGTGACTGCACATTAACGTTTTCTATGGCGCGTTTGATCATGATCGGTCCGCTGTTCGGAAATCTAATTCAGGGCGGCTATTCTACTGCAAAATTAACAGAAATTGGGGGGCTGACTTCGGTTGTAGCCGACTGGATTAATCGGGTAGCACATCCAGGTAGGGGATCAGCGGGAAAAATAACGCTCGTTTGATCAACAGCACGTCTCGCTCACCGCGATACAAAGCGGCGTAGCGATCGAGCTGAGCGCTGTAGTTTTGCCGTTGCTGGCGAGTGAATGCGTCGATGGATTGTCCCGCCTGTGGTGTGGCGCTCTTGTAGTCGATAATCCAGCGTACGCGGTCGTCAACAAATGTACGGTCGATAATTGCGGTGCGCACCAGACCGTCGTCCACGTAACCCAGGGCCAGTTCACAGGCGCTATCGCTATGGGTGTTATCGAGTAGCCAGCAACCCTGCCCATCCGCAAGGGTGTTGGTGATTGCGGTGGTCAGTTGGCCAATAGCGTCTTGCGTATCACTCACACCCAACTGTTGTAACTGGATGGCCCAGGCCCGCTGTTGCCGATTGATACGCTCTGCGTTCCAACGTGCGACTCCCTCCAGCGTTATCTGGCGCAGGGTGCGGTGTAACACGGTACCGATATGACGGGATTCGGCATCGCCGTTGTGGCGTGGATCGTTTGCGACAGCGATGTTGGCTGCGCTAGTGTTGGTATCTGCCTCAGGGTGGGGTGTAAAGCACCAGTCGGGCGGCAGGCGATAAAAATCGGTTGTTGCTGGCGCCTCAGGACTATCGGCGTCAGCGGGCGCCGGGTGATGCAGTATCTGAGTATCGGCTGGCGGTTGCGGTAGTTCCTGTTCAAGTTGTGGCCAAAGTGCGGCCAGAAGGCTGTTTTGAGAAGGGTTTGACTGCTCCGGCAGGCGAAACAACAGGTGCAGGCGGCGAATTGCCCGGGTGCAGGCCACGTATAGCACCCGTACATTTTCCAGTTGGGTTTTTAACTTTTCTTCCCGTTTCAGATGCTCATACAGGGCATCTTTGTCCTGCCCCACCGCTGGCGGTGGAGAAATCAGTAGTTGCGTCTGCCCGGCGGCGGAAATGCGTTCCCGCCACAGCAGTAGTTCCGTGTCATTGCCCCGTCCTCCGCGGTCGAGACCCGGAATAATGACGGTGTCGAACTCCAGCCCCTTGGCCTTATGCACCGTCATAATATGTAAGCGGGTGTCAGCGCTGGCGGCGGGCGCCGCGTAAAGTCGCTCCAGAGCAACCCGAAATATGGGCCAGTTGTTGAGCGCATCGTCGGTACGCGCTTCCAGCACCTCAAAATACTGGCGACAGTGGGATAGCGCAGCCGTGTCGCGCAATGCGGCGGGTCCACCCAGAGTAATCCAGATGCCCTCTATCCAGGTGCGCAATGGTTTGCGGTGGCGCTGGCCCCAGGCCTGGCGCAATACCGGGACCACCCGCGCCAGAATTTTCTGCCCCTGTGGTGACAGGGGCATCTCCCGGTGGTTGATCAACTGCGTTAACAACAAGGGGTATTGGGTGCCTTCAGGTAGCGGGCTATCGGCGAGCGGCGTGTTAACCAGCTGTAGTAAGTCGTGATTGTCCAGGCCGCACCAGGGCGCGCGCAGCACCGACAACCAGGCAACGCGGTCCGCCGGACACAGCAATGCCCGGGTTAACGAGGTTAGATCAATCACCGCCATGCGGGTAGCCAGCGGGTCGATGTCGGTGGCCAGCCAACTGAATCCCTGCTCGTAAAGAGCGGGCAGGATTTCTCGCAAGTGACCCCGGCTACGCACCAGCAGGGCAACAGTGCCCGCAGGATTGTCCCGTAGCGCTGCACCGACATGATCCGCAACCCGTTGTGCCTCGGCGCGGCGGTTGGACCGTCCCGCGAATATGTCGATTATTACCGCCGGACCGTGCAGCGCTGGCTTCACCGCGCTCGAAGCGGAATAGGGCACCGCGCCGCGAGCGGGGTTCGGTAGCGCCGGGAATGCGCCTTTAAACACCCGATTTACCCAATTAATCAGATTGGTCTGTGAGCGGAAGTTAGCGGTTAAATCCAGAGGCTGGAGGGCTATGTCGCCCACGGGATGCCGGCGCGCATCGAGAAACAAACCGACGTTGGCGTTGCGAAAGCCGTACAGGGATTGCATGCCATCGCCGACAATAAACAGCGTGCGTCCGTCTCCCGGCTGCCATCCCGCGGTCAGCCTGCGCAACAGGTCAAATTGCAGCGACGAAGTATCCTGGAATTCATCCACCAGAATGTGTTGAATTTGATAGTCCAGTTGCAAGGTCAAATCCGTGGGATTATCCGCATCCCCAAGGGCGTTCAGCGCACTCAGAGATAGCGCGGCGAAGTCGGTGACACCCGTACGGCGAAACACCAGATCCAGATGCCCCACCAGACGCGGCAGTGTGCGGGTCAGTGCTTCGAGTATCTGCCATTGCGGATCGCCAAACGCGGGGTCCGGCACATAGCGCAGGTCGATAAGTGCTTCCAGTAAACCGGGTTCGCTCCGACACCAATCCACCAGCGCTTGCCACTGTTCTTTACGGGTGTCGGCCAATTCCGGCCTAATGGCGTCTTTTTTTGTGGGAAACCCCAGTCGCTTGTCGACCTTTGCGCGCCAACCCTTGTTGTCTTTGGTAACCAGCAAATCGGTGATACCGCGCCAGGCACTGGTCGTGTCGGGCAACTGTTGCAGGCCCTGCCACGCCACCAGGTCGTGCGCGGGGGGCGTGACCGCCAGATGTTGGGCAGCGTAGTCCGCCAGGGTCAATAACTCTCCAGTGCGGGATGCGAACAGGGTGCGGCAGCATGCGACGCTCTCGGCGTTAACGGCACCGAGAAAAGATTCCAGAACAGGTCGCGCGTCGCGACTGGCAAAAATATGGGGGAGCCACTGTTCCCGTTTCTGCAACAGGCGCATCAATAATCCTTCCAGACGCACAATGTCGTTATCCGTGTGGGCGAGAAGCCTTTCCAGCGCTTCCCCCGGGGTGCCGTCAGTCTCCAGTTCGCCCAGCAGTTCGCTAATCGCGAGGCGGTAACAGGGGTCCGGGTTTTCGGTGGGTTCGGGAAGTTCGCCGATGCCGGCTTCGGCGCTGAGTAACTGGGCAAGATTGCGGCAAAAGCCGTCGATGGTAATAATGCGCAGGCGGTTTGGCGACCGAATCAGTTGCCAGTTTTGTTCCCGGTCGCGGGCCAGTACGTCCCGTGCAAATTGCCATGTTTGGCGCGCGTAATCGTCTGCGGGGGGCTGTTCACTCGCGGCGCTGATAAGCGCGTCGATCAGGCGCGCGCGCATTTCCCCGGCGGCCTTGCGGGTAAAGGTCATGCACAAAATCTGTTCCGGTTGCTCGCAGGTTGCCAGCAGGGCCAGCATGCGTTGAATCAGCAAGCCGGTTTTTCCGGAACCAGCGGGTGCGGCCACCGCAAAGGATTGCGCGATATCGAGGGCTTGTTGGCGTACTGAAAAATCGGCTGGTGCGATCACGTAAGATACTCGACAGGAACTCGCGTGGAATCGTTGTCCAGCCCCTCGTCATCGTTTAGCGCCTGTTGCTCCGGATAGCGATTGAGTGGCAATAAATAGCTTTGATTGCGTACGGCGGACGCGTTGTAAAATACGATGGGTGTAGTACCGGCACAAAATTCGTCAGCTAATACGGTGAGCGCGCGGCGCCAGTGTTCCAGTGTGTCCGCCCAGGTAGACGGCAGCGCCAGCTTGGAAAGCGGCTCCAGTTTTGGCAAAAGATCGGGATTTTCCGCGATGCCATTCAGGGCAAAGTCTTTGGCGGCAGAAATCCGCGCAAAACACAGGGCTGCGATTGGCGCCTCGGCGTGCAGGGCGTACAGGGGAAGCTGTGGGTCCGCCGGACGCTCGCCGCTCCAGTCTTTGATGTTGGCGGCGCCGGTCTTGTAATCAATCAGCACCAGCTCGCCGTTTTCAAGTTGATCGATGCGATCCATGCGCAGAGTAAGGATCAGTCCGCCCAGGGTGATACTGGTTTGCTGCTCTGGTGGGGTAACCACAAAGGGTGGGCGAGCACAGTCAATCTCCAGCCAGCTGTGTAACAAATGCTGTAGTCGTTGCCGCTCGAGGCGTGAAAAACGTACGCCAAACAAGTCGGGGCGCTGGCTCTTGAGGGGCGCGAGCACCTGGTCGATAACTTCCGCCACCTGTGCATGCAGCGCAGTTTCGCTGAGAGTTAACAAGTTCGCCTGTGATTGCAGTTGTCGCCATAGCAGCTCCAGGCAACGGTGTACCAGTATGCCACGGTCCTGCGGGGACAGGCCGGGCAGGGGTTCCGGCAGTGGTGTTGCGCCGAGACGCCAGATGGCAAAGGCGTTGAAAGGACATCCGGCCTGATCCCTCAACAGGCTGCTACCACCGCGCAACTGCTGGGGCAAGGGGGCGAGAGGTGGGGCGCTGTGAGTAGTTACGGCTTCGAGTATTGGTTGTGTCCCGATCAGCTGTGGGACTAACCCCCACGACGTCGAGGCTCCTAAAGCGTTATCAGCGTCAGATTTCGCGGGCAATGGATAAGGCGGTAACTCATTGAGCAGTGCGCTGGGGCGCAATTCCGTATCCCCATCCATACGGGGATAACTGAACATTACCTGATCCGCGCTGTGGAAAAATTGTTCGAAAAGCACCTGCGCGAGGGCGAGCTCCTGTTCCGGGCAGGCTCTGGGAAGTTGCCATCGGCGTTGCAGCGTCGGCGGCAACAGGGGATTGTATACAACCCCCTGGGGCCACTGACTGCTATCCATGCCCGCCACCCACAATCGGTCGAAGCGCAGACCGGCCGCTTCCAGTAAACCCAGTACCTGGACCGCTGAATCTGGAGTTTCGGGCTGAAATACCGCATTGCTCGCCAGTTGTGTGAGTTCCGAGAGGGCTTCCGCATAAGTTACCGCGGCACCGTAGTGATCCAGTGTGGCCAGTTCTTCAAGGACTGTGCGCCAACGCTCCACCTGTTGATATTCGATGCTGTCGAGGGCACGTGCGCCGGGCCAGCCGAACAGAGCTAATTGCTGCGTGCAGTGTTCCGCCCACCAGGAAAACAATGCCCGGCGCGGTCGGTGGCGCGCCAACTCTCGGGTTTTTTGTAGTATTTCCGCAAGATCAGCGTTGTTCCCAGGCAAACTGCGCTGTGCCCGTTGTAACGCACTGCGCAGATCGTCGTGACCGGGAGCGACCTTGCCCAGTTTACGCAGTAATAACTCGGCGTGACTGCGTAACACGATGTCCGCTGTCGTGGTGCCCCAAAACGGGTTATTTAACAGCGCGCAGTATTCCTCGAGGCTATGGGGTACGCCGCTGTGCAAGGTTAGCAGTGTCAGTGCCGTGCCGATGGTCGGGGTTTGTCGTAACGGCATTCCAGCTGACAAGTTAAAGCTGGCAGGTGCATGGGGACTATCCGGCAGGCAGTGCGTGGGGCTGAAGGTATCGTGAAAGATGCGCTCAACCTTGTCGCGCATGCGATTGAGATTGCTGAATACCACGCCGATACGCTGGCGTGGATCGAGTTTATAGTGCTCCATGGCCCAGTGGGCGGCGGCGGTGATCTCGGCGTTTTCGTCACTTAAAGCGACAGCATATGTAGCGGATCTGTGGTTGGGCGAAGGTTGCTGTTGCAGGGGTTCCACGTCGCTTGCAGCGGCGATAACCCGCGCGAACAGTGGGGGTGTTGTTTGAAATCCAATGGTAACGATACGCGGGTGACGTTGCAGCGCTCCCTCTGCAAAAGCGTCAGCGATTATCGCGTAGCTATCCTCTCGGGTCACAAGCTGCCGTTCGGCCAGTGCCTGTTGAAAACCCTTGAGCCAGCGCAAAAAATACAGACTGCCGGGGTGACGGCTCGCCGCAAACTGGCGCGGCGGGATGTCCCAGCGTTGCAGATCGCGCCAGGTCTGCTGGGCGAGGCGTACGAAATTTGACGGATCGAGATCTGCCGGGGCTTCTCGATCGCCACCGATGGCGGCCCTCCACAACAGTATCGCACCCTGATCGCTCACCACCGCACCCGCCAGAGCAGGTGGATAACACTGATCGAGCAGTTGTTGCCAACACTCCTGCAACCAGCTTTCGAGGGCATAAATCTGCGGTTGTGGCCACCGCTGTTGTGCCCGCTGTGTCGCACAGTGCTCGCCCCATGCGGAACGAATGGCTCGCGCCAGTCGATGGTTCGGGGTCAGGATCAGGTGTCCAGCACCAATGTTCTGTTCCAGCGCAGCGATGTCGAACAACGGGTTTAGCATAATGGGATCGGGATGGCAGTTGGCGATGGACATGATTTTTATGCGGGTCAATAATGGCACAAAGCGGATCGGGCACCCAACCATTTGTGAATTTTTATGGAGTAACAGGGAAAACATGGGGAATGATAGAGATATTGTAGTGCCGCGGCCGTCCGCAAGCCTGGTGATTGCACGCAACAAGCCGGGGGAACAGGGGCCGACGGGCATGGAAATTTTTGTGGCGGTACGTAATCGGGCAACGGTTTTTGCAAGTGGCGCATTGGTCTTTCCCGGCGGAGCCCTGGAAGCCGCCGATGGACACGGCGTGAACGACCCGCTGGCCGCCCTGCGAGTGACGGCCATACGGGAGACCTTCGAGGAAACCGGTATTTTGTTCGCACAGACGGCGGACGGTGCCTGGCCCGATGCGGAGCGTCTGGACGCCATACGCGGATATCGGGACACCGTCGCCCGCAACGAAAACCTGTTTGCAAACTTGCTGCAACGGCACGGGTTGCGGGCGGTACCCGAAGCGCTGACCTACTTCGCACACTGGGTAACGCCAGCGGAACGCAGTAAACGTTTTTCGACACGCTTTTTTATTGCTCCGGCGCCACACGGGCAAGATGGCCTGCACGATGGCAGTGAACTGGTGGAGTCTTTCTGGAGGTCGCCGCAGCAGATCGTCGAATACGCGACTACGGGGGAGTATTTTGTGATGGTGCCCACCGAAATGAATTGTCGCCGTCTGAGCAGCTATGTCTGTGTCGAAGATGCTGTCGCCGACTTTGAGGACCATCCCGAGGGGCTGATTTCGCAGCGTTATGTCACCGAAAATGGTCGCAAGTATTTAAGTATTCCGGCGCGCGCGGGTATTGGCGATATTCGTCGCGTCGCGAAATCGTCTCTGGATGAATAGGACACGCGAGTTTACACCCGTATAAATTCCACGCGGTCACAACCGAATTGTATCAATGCGGGTTGCAACAGCTCGACATCAGCAGATTGCGCGGTGAATAACGCTTTGTGTTGTGGCTGCGGCGTTTTACTGGCGTTGTGTTTGTTGTTGCTGGAGGTACTGTTGCTGGAGGTGCTGTTGCTGGCCTGTGCAATAGTGCTGTCCGTTGGCAACAGGGAGGCGACGCGCCGAGCAATAGCCTCCCCGGAATCGATCCAGATGATCGGACGCGGACAGGCGGCGGTTAATTCCTTTTTCAGTAACGGAAAGTGGGTGCAGGCCAGCACGATACAATCCAGCAACGGGTTGGCAAAAAACGGCGCGAGAATGTCGCTTAGTTGAGCGGGCGGGGGTGGCTGGCCACGCAGTGCGGCTTCGGCGAGTTGCACGAGCTCGCTGCTGCCGACCCGCACGATCTGGCAGTCCCGGGCAAATTCGTCGATCAATTGTTGCGTATAAGACCGTTGAACGGTGCCCGGCGTGCCCAGCAGGCCAAAAACTCTGGTTTTGGATAAAGCAGCGGCTGGTTTAATGGCGGGAACAACGCCGACCACTGGATCGCTAAAGTGTGCGCGAATGCGGGGCAGCGCCAGAGTACTGGCGGTGTTGCAGGCAACCACCACAATATCCGGAGCCTCCTGTCTGATTAGTGCGTGGAGCACCTGATCGACTCGTTCTACCAGGGTTGCCTCATCTTTGGTGCCGTAGGGAAAGGCCGCGTTGTCGCAGGCGTATACGTAGTGGCAGTGGGGTAAACGTTGGCGCAATGCGTGCAATACGCTCAGTCCGCCGACGCCAGAATCAAAAACGAGAATTTTTGGTAAGGATGCCATGAATAACCAGTACAGATCTTCGCCGACAATTTTACACCAAGCACGCTCTTCATACTGCTAAAATGCCCCCATGACACTTCCTTTTGATTGGCAGATTATTACCACACTGATGCTCGGCGCAGGCGTTGGTGTCGCTGTTGCGCTGGCGCTTATGCACGGGCGCCACACGCGTTCCCAGACGATTGGGGAACATTTGCGGGAGAGTAATGAACGACTGGAAACGCAATTGGCCAGCGCACTGGAGCGCAATGCGGGGCTGAGTGCGGATAACGCCGGCCTGACTGCGCGCCTGACCGGTGAACAGCAGCGTTATCAGGAGCAGCTCGCGTTACTGACTGATGCCAGAAACACCCTTGGCCGCGAGTTCGAAAATATCGCCAACCGGATTTTTGAGGATAAACAGGCAGTTTTCAATCGCAGTAGCAAGCAGGTGATGGACAGTACGGTGGACCCATTGCGGCGCGAACTGAGTGAGTTTCGCAAAAAAATTGACGATAGCCAGCATAAGGAAAGTGCCGAGCGCAATCGCTTAATTGGGCAGATAAGTGAGTTGCAAAAACAGGCGCAGCGGATTGGCGACGATGCCGTCATGCTGGCCACGGCTTTGAAGGGCGACAGCAAGGTGCAGGGTAACTGGGGCGAGGTGGTGCTCGAACGGCTGCTCGAGGAATCCGGTCTGCGCAAAGGTCGCGAATATGAAACCCAGGTCTCTCTCAAGGATGATGAAGGTCGGCGGCGCAGTCCGGATGTCATTCTGCGTTTGCCGGACAAGCGGGATATTGTTATCGATGCCAAGGTGTCGCTGACCGATTACGAGCGCTATTGCCGCAGCGATGACGACGATGCCAGAGCGCGTCACCTCAATCAGCACGTGCTGTCGATACGCAACCATGTGACCGGCCTGAGCCGCAAGGCGTACGAACAGCTCGAGGGCATCAATACGCTGGATTTCGTTCTGATTTTCGTGCCCATCGAAGCGGCGTTTATGGTGGCTATCGAGCGAGATCAGACATTGTTCAGGGATGCCTACGATCGCGGTATTATTCTGGTCAGTCCGAGTACGTTAATGGCGACCTTGCGCACTATAAATAATATCTGGCGCTACGCTGATCAGAATCGCAATGCGGAAAAAATCGCTGCCCAGGCCGGGGCGCTATACGATCAATTTGTGCTGGTGGTACAGGCGCTGGAAGAAGTTGGCAAACATCTGGATAAATCCCAGGAAGCCTGGGCACTCACGCGTAACCGTTTGTCCAGGGGCAAGGGCAATCTGGTCAAAAGAATGGATGATCTAAAAACTCTCGGGGCACCGGTCAAACGGGAAATACCGACGATGTTGCGGGAGGAGGGGCAGGCTGAAGACGAAAATGCACGGTTGCCTCAGGTCCCACTGGGCGATCCGGGTGCTGAATAGCCCATTCCGAGTGAAGCATACTGACGGCACCATGGGTTGAGCATGGCGACCAATTTTGAAGTTGTGGGGTTTGCGGTCAGTACCATTGCGCCGATTTATGCGGTGACGGTGCTCGGTGCATACCTGCGTCGGCGCGGTATTTTGAGCGACGATTTTCTTAAAGATAGCGCTCATATTATTTTTAATTACGCTGCGCCGATAATGTTATTTTTGTCGTTGGCAGGTGCCGATCTCAGTTCCGGCGTTATTTCCCGATTTATCTTTGTCTCGTTAGGTATTGTGCTGGCGATGGCATTGCTGGCCTATCTGATCGCGCCGTTTATGGTAACAGACAGGCAAGATCGAGGTGTGTTTCTGCAGGG
>JBFJKD010000051.1:0-10839 GCA_041635095.1 Porticoccaceae bacterium | reverse complement strand
GCGCCGCAGCGCGCAATTCGTCATCGGCCACCACGTAATTGACCAGGCCCATGCCCAGGGCTTCCTGGGCGGTCAGCCAGCGGGCGCTGAACATCAGGTCGAGTGCCTGACGGCGACCGATCAGCTTGGGTAGCCGCTGGCTACCGCCCCAGCCCGGCACCAGACCAAAATGGGAGTGCTGATCCCCAAGCCGGGCCGTGCTCGCGGCGAATACCACATCGGCGGCGAGCATTAATTCCAGGCCGCCGGCCAGCGCCAGGCCCTGTACTGCGGCAACGACCGGCAAGGGGCTGGTTTCGAGGCGGCGCAGGGCGCGGTGGCCGATGGTGATAAATCCCTGAAGTTTTTCCAGGGAGTCGCGCAGCCCGGTGACTTCTTCCAGATCAGCGCCGGTACAAAAGTTTTTGCCTTCCGTACGAATTAGAATACAGCGCACGGACGCATCGCTTTCAAAGCGGTCGATGGCTTTTCCCAGCTCGGCGTGTACCGCCATGGACAGGCAGTTAAATTTGTCGGGGCGATTGATGGTAAACACGCCCACGCCATTTTTGACGCTGATCAGTACAGGTGAATCACTCATCGGTAGGCTCCTGTATGCGAATAGTCCTGTGTGCGAGCGGCCCTGTGTGGATAGTCGGCGCAGCGCTGTTATATTTCACGTCGTCCCGTTAATCGAATTTGCCCACGTAGTGGCGGCCGATAATCATCTTCATAATCTGCGCGGTGCCATCGCCAATTTGCAAGCCGAGTACATCCCGCAAACGCTGCTCAAAAGGCAATTCGTTACTGTAACCGCCGTGGCCGTGTAGCAACAGGCACTGGTGGGCGATATCGAACGCCAGCTTGGGTGCCCACCACTTGGCCATCGCCGCTTCTTTGGTGTGGGGTTGTTTGTTGGCTTTTAACCAGATGGCTTTCAGGCACACCAGACGCGCGCCCTCCCAAAAGGTTTCCAGTTCGGCGAGGGGAAAGGTGACCCCCTGATTGGCGGCCAGGGGTTTGCCGAACGCCTTGCGCTCGGTGACATATACCCAGGTTTCGTCGAGGCATTTGCGCGCCAGCGCCAGGCATTGCAGGCCAATCAACGCGCGGCTGAAATCAAAGCCATGCATCACCTGAATAAACCCCTTGCCTTCATCCCCCACGCGGTATTTTTCGTGCACGCGGACATTATCCAGAAACAGGGAGCCGCGGCCGACCACCTTTTCGCCGACGTCTTCAAAGCGGGTGCGGGTGAGACCTTCGGCGCGCAGGTCCACGAGAAATGCGGTGACCCCGTGGGCTTTTTGTTCCGGCGTGCCGGTGCGTGCAAATAACAAGCTGAAGTCCGCCTGGTCGGCTAGGGAAATGGAGGTTTTTTCCCCATTGAGAACGTAGTGATCCCCCTCTTTCACGGCTTTGACCACCAGATTGGCCGCATCCGACCCGCCCCGTGGCTCCGTCAGGCCCAGAGAACCCAGCATCTGTCCGGCACACATGGCGGGGACAAATTCTTCTTGTGCTTCGGGTTGCGCAAACTGGACGATGCAGTCGGCGACCAGAGACGACATGATCTGGCAGTAGGCGACATTGAGATCGCCTTCGGCAATGGCTTCGGTAATCAGCGCGGACGTCACAAAGTCGAGTCCGCTACCTCCCAGGGTTTCCGGCACTTCCGGCGCGATAAAGCCCATCTGGCCCATCTGTGCCATCAGTGTGCGGTCAATGGCGCGATCCCCTTCCCGGGCCTGATAGTGCGGTGCTATCTTCTCACTGGAAAATTTGCGGGCGCTGTCGATAATCGATTGCTGCAAGGGCGAGAGGCCGAAGTCCATGGGGGTGCTCCGCGTGGAGTCGACTACACATTGAGTCGGCTAGGTGGTTGGCGAGGGAATTGGCAGCCGACATGATAGGAAAATTGGGTAATTTATGTCAACACCTTGCCATATTAATTTGCGCGATTACAATACAGCGATCAATTTCTGCTATGCCCACTCGTTAGCGTGGATGGCCAGTAAACACGCGCTGAACCATTCGCGCTTCGTATCCGCGCCCTTTTAAGGATGCCCATGCCCGCTACCAGCACCAGCCATCACGACACCAGTAATAAGCTGTTTTTCAGGCTATTTCAGGCGGTGAATATTATTCATCGCACCGGGACGCATGCCCTTAAGCAATTCGATATCAGCACGCAGCAATGGTCTGTCCTGGGGGCCCTGTCGCGGGACGGATGCGAAGGGGGTATGACGGTCAATGAATTGTCCGATTATTTACTGGTGAGCCGCCAGAATCTGACCGGGGTGCTGGGCCGTATGGAGCGGGGCGGCTATATTGCGCGGCAGGTGAATCCCCGCGACCAGCGTTCCCGCCACATCATCCTTACCCCTCGCGGTGGCGAGGTGTGGAAAATTATTCAACCGGCCATCGCAGATTTCTACGAGGCCAGTTTACTGGAGATTGACGAGGGGCAGCAACTGCAAACGATTGCGCTGCTCGAAGATTTAATTGGCAATATGAAACGGCCTTAGGGGAACGCCAGCGATGCAGACAATCGAACGGGATCAACACTGGATGCTGCGGGCATTGGCGCTGGCCCGCGAGGCGGAAGCGGCGGGCGAAGTCCCGGTGGGTGCCGTGTTGGTCGCGGGTGACGAGGTGCTGGGGGAAGGCTGGAACAGCCCGATTGGCACCTGTGATCCAAGCGCTCACGCGGAAATTCAGGCATTGCGTAGCGCTGGGCGCAAGCTCGGTAATTATCGACTGCCGGGCACGACCCTGTACGTGACCATTGAGCCCTGCGCCATGTGTGTGGGCGCCATGGTTCATGCCCGCATTGAGCGTCTGGTGTTTGGTGCCACCGAAACGAAAGGGGGCGCGGTCACCAGTCGCGCCACCTTGCTGGATAACGGCTGGTTTAACCATCGTATGCAATGGACGGGCGGCGTTCTCGCCGAGCAGTGCAGGGGGTTGATGAGTGAATTTTTTCAGCGGCGCCGCGAGCGCGAATAAGGGCCTGTGGTTCCCACCGACTGACCGGAAAATCCGGCTCCCCTAGAGCGGCATTAAAATATCGTTGCGCCAACCTTGCGTGTTGGCGGGCTGGGCCTCTTGTTGCGCGGCGAGGCGCGCCTGTTCGAGGACGTGCCACTGCAAGATGGTGCGATAGTGGCGAATATTCTGCACAAAGTGTACCGGTTCGGTACCGCGGGCGACGCCGTGCTTTACGCTTGAATAATATGTACGCTGGGACAGTAACGGTAGATGTTTGCGCACGTCCCGCCAGCGATTGGGATTCATGCCGGCGCGCTCGGTGAGTACCCGCGCGTCCTCCAGATGCCCCGGCCCAATGTTGTAGGCCGCGAGCGCCAACCAAGTGCGATCCGGTTCAACGATGGCGGCCGGAATGCGCGCCTTGGTTTGCAATAAATACTCGACCCCCCCGCGTAAACTCTGTTCCGCATCGAGGCGATCGCTAACCCCCATCTCCCGCGCGGTATCCGTGGTCAACATCATCAGGCCGCGCACCCCGGTGGGTGACGTGGCGCGCGGGTTCCAGTGGGATTCCTGATAGGCGATAGCGGCGACCAGATGCCAGTCGAGCCCATAATGCTGCGCGACATCCTCAAACAGAGTCTGGAATTGAGGGAGTTTGGTTGCCACCCTTTTCATAAATAGCTGCGAGCCACCGATGCTGAATCCGTCGGTGTGGTCAAAAAACCGCTCCTCCAGGCGCGCCAAATGACCGCTCGCCTGATACTCGTGTAAAAATGCGTTGGCCGCCTGCACCAGGGTGTCATCCCCGTAGTTGGGGAATGCCCAGGCGATGGGTTCCGGTTCAGTTAGATCAAAGGCCGCGCGCGCTTTCGGATAAAGGCTGCGATCAATATCAAAGGCGGAAGAATCGACAATGGCATAGTCTGCAGCGCCGTCGTGCACCATTTGCATTAACTCCAGCATTTCGGCGCCGGGCAATTCTTGCCATTCCAGTTGCGGGTGCTCGACTTTCAGGCGCGCCAGGGTTTCCGTGTGGGAACTACTGGCGATGGCGACCAGACGACCGCCGATTAGATCTTCCACGGAGTTGGGACGCCGCGCCCCGAGGCGGTAAATAAGTTTTTGCGTGACGGTCTGATAGGCTGTGGAAAAGCGTGCGCGCGACTGCCGCTCTGCGGTTGCGGTTAATCCAGCTGCGGCGAAATCGCCCCGTGGCCCTCCCAGGGCAATAAAAATCGTGTTGAGCTTATCGATCACCGAGACTTCGAGATTGACGCCCAGGTAGTTGGCGAACGCGCGGGCGAGCACATACTCAAAACCGTTCTCTCCTTTGGCATCCGTGTAGTAGGTGGTCGGGCCGGTGAAGGTGATCACGCGCAGCACGCCGTTGGACTGAATGATTTCCAGCGTGGTGGGCGCGCGGCTCGCGGTTAATCCGGCGCAGGCCAGGAATACGGCCAGTGATAACAGCAGGCGTCGGGTTGCACGTTTAAGGTGAAAGAATCTTAATTGCATGGTTCGATAAGTTGCCCGGAGATCGCCACAGGGGCAAGAGTAGAGGGAGTCGTAGCCCGGTTCAACCGTTGTTTGATGCCGCCCCCTGTGGTTGTGATCCACGCCCCAATCCCGATTCAGCACATTTGCAAGCTGCCCACGGCAACCATTTTCAGTACAATACGCGCTCTTCTTTCCCGTCCTGTTGAGAGCCCATTGATGTTGATTCTGCGCGGCGCGCCGGCACTGTCTTTATTCCGTAGACAAAAACTCCACGCGACGCTGGTAGATGCGGCACCAACGGTACAGTCGGTCTACGCGGAGTACGTGCACTTCGCGGTGGCCGAGGGAGAATTATCCGCCGCTGAGCACGCTTTGCTTGAGGCGCTACTGCGCTACGGCCCGCACACCGCAACGGAACCGGCGACGGGTACTCTGTTCCTGGTGGTGCCCCGGGTGGGCACGATTTCCCCATGGTCGAGCAAGGCCACTGATATCGCCCATAACGCCGGGTTGTCGACCCTGCGTCGGGTTGAACGTGGCATTGGTTATTACGTGACATTTAACCAGCAACCGGACGCGGCCACCGCCAATCTGGTGGCCACGTTAGTGCATGATCGCATGGTGGAAACCGTGTTCCGCGAACCGTTGCAGGCGCAGGCGTTATTCAATACGGAGCAGCCCCGTTCCCTGACGCTGGTGGATGTGATGGGTCAGGGGCGGGATGCACTCGATGCGGCCAACACCCAGTTAGGGCTTGCGCTGGCGGCCGACGAAATCGATTACCTGACCGAGAGCTTTGTGCAGTTGCAGCGCAATCCCAGCGATGTCGAGCTGATGATGTTTGCGCAGGCCAATTCGGAACATTGTCGCCACAAAATTTTTAATGCGACCTGGACGCTGGACGGTGAATTACAGACCGAGTCCCTGTTTGCCATGATTAAAAACACCCACCGTGAAAACGGCGCGAACGTGCTGTCTGCCTATTCTGATAATGCTGCGGTGGTAGCGGGCAGCACCGCTGGTCGATTTTATCCAGGCGCAACTGACCATATATACGGCTATCGGCAGGAGCCGGTGCATCTGTTGATGAAGGTGGAAACCCATAATCATCCCACGGCTATTGCACCGTATTCTGGCGCGGGCTCTGGCTCGGGGGGTGAAATTCGCGACGAGGGCGCGGTGGGCAGAGGTTCCAAACCCAAAGCCGGTCTGACGGGTTTTTCCGTGTCGAACCTGAAGATTCCCGGGTTTGAACAACCCTGGGAAAAGGATTACGGCAAACCACAACGCATTGCCTCGGCCCTGGATATTATGCTGGAGGGGCCGATTGGCGGCGCCGCCTTTAACAACGAGTTTGGACGCCCCAATCTGTGTGGCTATTTTCGCACGTTTGAAATGGCCCACGGCGGCGAGCAGCGCGGTTATCACAAACCGATTATGGTCGCCGGTGGGTACGGCAATATACGTGCGGAGCACGTGGACAAACCGCCATTTGCGCCCGGCTGTAAACTGGTGGTGCTGGGCGGGCCGGCCATGTTGATAGGGCTCGGTGGTGGCGCCGCGTCGTCCATGACCTCCGGCACCAGCGCGGAGGATCTCGATTTCGCCTCGGTGCAGCGCCAGAATCCGGAGATGCAGCGCCGTTGTCAGGAGGTGATTGATCGCTGTTGGCAGTTGGGGGCGAATAATCCCATCGCGTTTATTCACGACGTGGGCGCCGGCGGGTTGTCGAACGCGTTTCCTGAACTGGTCAAGGACGGTGGCTGCGGCGGTCGTTTCGAGTTGCGCGAGGTGCCCTGTGACGAACCGGGTATGTCGCCACTGGAGATATGGTGCAACGAATCCCAGGAGCGCTACGTGCTCGCCGTCGCAGCGCAGCACCTGCAACAATTCATTGCATTGTGCGCGCGCGAGCGTTGCCCGGTGGCGGTAGTGGGCGAGGCCATCGCCGACAAAAAGCTGCTGCTCAACGACCGCCTGTTTGACGCGCAGCCGGTGGATTTACCGATGGCCGTGCTATTCGGTAAGCCGCCCAAAATGCATCGCGAAGCGCGTCGCCGCTACGCGCCGATCCAATCCTTCGATACGCGGGAGATTCCGCTCGACGAAGCGGTGCGACGGGTCCTGAGCCACCCGACGGTAGCCAGTAAAAATTTTTTGATCACCATCGGCGATCGCTCCATTACCGGCATGGTGGCGCGGGACCAAATGGTCGGCCCCTGGCAGGTACCGGTCGCGGATTGCGCGGTGACCACGGTGTCGTTTGACAGCCACGCGGGCGAAGCGATGGCCATGGGTGAGCGCACGCCGTTGGCGTTGCTCGACGCCCCTGCGTCGGCGCGCATGGCGGTGGGGGAGGCGTTGACCAATATCGCGGCGGCGCGCATTGGGCAGATGGGGGATATTAAGCTGTCCGCCAACTGGATGTGCGCGGCAGGCCATGTCGGCGAAGACGAAAAACTGTATCGCGCCGTGCAGGCCATGGGTATGGAGCTGTGCCCGCAACTGGGAATTGCCATTCCAGTAGGCAAGGATTCCATGTCCATGCGCACCGTGTGGCGCGAGCGGGATGAACGTAACCGCGACATTGAAAAAGCGGTCACCGCGCCGATGTCCTTGATTGTGTCCGCGTTCGCGCCGGTGCTGGATGTGCGCAAAACGGTGACGCCCCAATTGCGCACGGATCGCGGAAATTCCCGGCTGCTGTATATCGATCTCGGTGGCGGGCAATACCGGTTGGGCGGGTCTATTCTGGCGCAAACCTGGGGCCAACTCGGCGACAGGGCGCCGAATCTGGATCATCCACAACAGTTGCGCGATTTCTTCGATGTGGTGCAGGCGAGTCTGGAGGCAGAGCAAATCCTTGCCTACCACGATCGATCCGACGGCGGGCTGTTGGCCACCCTGGTGGAGATGAGTTTCGCCGGACACATCGGCATCACCATTGAGCTGCCACCCAAAGTCGATCCGTTAGCCTGCCTGTTTAGCGAAGAACTGGGGGCTGTGGTGCAAGTGGTGGATGCGCAGATCGAACCGCTGCTCGAGCGGTTTCGGCAGGCGGGTCTGGGGGACGTGGTTCAGCCTGTCGGCATGTTAAACACCACAGACACAATTAGCTTCAGGCAGGACGGAACGGAGTTGTTCAGCGCGTCTCGCGTCGAATTACAG
Source organism: Porticoccaceae bacterium (assembly GCA_041635095.1). Taxonomy (GTDB): domain Bacteria; phylum Pseudomonadota; class Gammaproteobacteria; order Pseudomonadales; family Porticoccaceae; genus JBFJKD01. The sequence continues at coordinate 3,201 of JBFJKD010000051.1, read as the reverse complement.
CAGGCGTGGGCGCAAACCAGTTTTCGACTGCAATCCCTGCGGGATAACCCCGAGTGTGCCTTGCAGGAATATGAAGGCATTGCCGCGTCGGATCCCGGTTTGAGCGCGGTGCTCACTTACGCCCTCGACGATGATGTTGCCGCGCCGTTTATAGCCCGTGGTGTAAGGCCGCGCATGGCCATTCTGCGCGAGCAGGGCGTCAATGGCCAACTGGAAATGGCGGCTGCGTTTGATCGCGCCGGGTTCAGCGCGGTGGACGTGCATATGAGCGATATTCTGTCCGGGAAAATCACCCTGGGTGATTTTCAGGGCCTGGTGGCCTGCGGCGGTTTCTCCTACGGTGATGTGCTTGGCGCGGGGGAGGGCTGGGCCAAGACCATTCTGTTCAATAGCCGCGCGCGGGATCAGTTTGCGCAATTTTTTACGCGTCCCGACAGCTTCACCCTGGGTGTATGCAACGGCTGCCAGATGCTCGCCAACCTGCGGGGGTTGATCCCCGGCGCTGAACACTGGCCGCATTTTGTGCGCAACCTGTCGGAGCAATTTGAAGCGCGGGTTGCGTTGGTTAGCATCGAACCGTCCGTGTCACTGTTTCTGGCAGATATGGCGGGTTCCCATCTGCCCGTCGCGGTGGCCCACGGAGAGGGGCGCGCCGAATTTGTCGATGCGCAGCAGTTGGCGCGCTTGCAGCAATCGGGGCGCGTTGCCCTGCGCTATATCGACAATCGACTGGCGGTGACCGAGCGTTACCCGGCCAACCCCAATGGTTCGCCGCACGGTATCGCGGGGGTGGTCAGTAGCGACGGTAGAGTAACGCTGATGATGCCGCATCCGGAACGGGTGTTTCGCACGGTTACCAATTCCTGGCATCCTGACGAATGGGGTGAGGACGGCGCCTGGTTACGTATGTTTCGCAACGCGAGGGTTTTTGTAGCATGAATGAACACGTTATTGATGTCACCGAACAAAACGCACAGCAGGTATTGCTCGACGAATCATCCCGACGCCTGGTGTTAGTAGACTTTTGGGCGGACTGGTGCGCACCGTGCAAGGCGTTGATGCCGGTTCTCGAAAAGTTAGCCAATGAGTACGCCGGGCAGTTCCTGCTGGCCAAGGTAAACGCCGATCAGCAACAGATGATTGCCGGGCAGTTTGGCGTGCGCAGTTTACCCACGGTAATTCTGATGAAGGATGGGCAGCCGGTGGATGCGTTTCAGGGCGTGCAGCCGGAACAGGCGATTCGCGAACTCCTCGACACCCATCTACCCAAACCCTGGGACGCGATGCTGGCTGCAGCACAAACCCACCTGGCGGCGGGCGCGTTTAACGAGGCGTTGCCCCTGTTGCGACAGGCCTACGAGGCGTCCACACAGCGCACCGATATCGCCCTGGCATTGGCCCACACCTGGTTGCAGTTGCAGCGCACGGATGAAGCGGAGGCGATTCTCAAGGCGGTGCCAATTCAGGATCGCGACGCCCATTACGAACAGTTGATGGCACAGCTGGAATTGCGACGCCAGGCGGGTAAAGCCCCTGAAATTGAAGTGCTGGAGCAGCGCCTGAAAAATGACCCGGATAACCATGCGCTGGCCTGCCAGTTGGCGGTACAGCTCAGCGAGCACGGCCATCACAAAGATGCCCTGGAAAATTTGCTGGCGGTGCTTCGAGCGGATTTAAATTTTCAGGACGGCGGTGCAAAAAAAATCTTTTTGGATGTGTTGGCGGCACTCGGCAAGGGCGACCCCATGGCGGTCCAGTTTCAGCGCAAGTTTTTTACCCTGTTGCACTAACATATACTAACCGCGGGCATGTACTAACCGCGAGCATGTACTGACCGCGAGGGGTGACTGACGAATGTATAAACTCAGTTTTTATGTTCCAGCGAGCCACCTTAAGGCGGTCAAGGACGCGGTGTTTGTGGCGGGGGCTGGTAGCATTGGCGCCTATGATCGTTGTTGCTGGCAGACCGTCGGCCAGGGGCAGTTTCGACCCTTGCTGGACAGCCAGCCGTTTATCGGCGATTTAGATGTCGTGCAAACGGTGGCCGAGTACAAGGTGGAAATGGTTTGCGCCGATCACCTGATTGAGCAAGTCATAGCAGCGTTGCGACAGGCACATCCCTACGAAGAACCGGCCCTTGATCTGGTGCGCCTCGAGCCAATCCCGGCCCCGGAAAACTGATACTCCCCTTGATCTCGCGCAACTGTCGTGCAGGCGGTGGTTGAATTTGTCGTGCTTCACCCCAAAATCCCTAAACAGAACGTAGTGCGTCAAACACCGCTTAAGGAGCACTGTTATGCGCCAGGATCGTATTACTAATCAATTACAGGAAGCACTGGCCGATGCCCAGTCGCTGGCCATTGGCCGCGATCACACGGCCATTGAACCCGTGCACCTGATGGTGGCCCTGCTGCGTCAGCCCGGGGGCGCGGTGCGTCCCATGCTGGGCAAGGCCGGGTACGATTTGCCCAGTCTGGAGGGCGAGCTTGAGCGACTGCTGCAGGCGCAGGCACAAATCAAAAATCCCACTGGCGACATTGCCATTTCCCAGGCCCTGATGCGTCTGTTAAACCTTGCCGACAAACAGGCTCAAACTCAGGGCGATCAGTATATTGCCAGTGAATCCGTACTGTTGGCCGCGGCTGACGACAGTGGTGAACTGGGTAGCGCACTGCGCAAATTTGGCGACAAGAAGCGCTTGCAGCAGGTTGTCGCGCAGGTGCGTGGGGGTGAAGCGGTGAATACACCGGAGGCGGAAGGTAATCGCGAAGCCCTCGACAAATACACCGTGGATCTGACTGCACGTGCCGAGGCGGGCAAGCTCGACCCGGTGATCGGTCGCGATGACGAAATTCGCCGTACCATTCAGGTGCTGCAGCGGCGCACCAAGAATAATCCGGTGTTAATTGGCGAGCCGGGGGTGGGCAAGACCGCCATCGTGGAGGGGCTCGCGCAACGCATTATCAACGGCGAGGTGCCGGAGGGCCTGAAGGACAAACGCGTGTTATCCCTGGATATGGGTTCCCTGTTGGCCGGCGCGAAATTTCGCGGTGAATTTGAGGAGCGTCTCAAGGCCGTGCTCAATGAGCTGGGCAAGCAGGAGGGGCGGGTTATTTTGTTTATCGACGAGCTGCACACCATGGTTGGTGCGGGTAAAGCCGAGGGCGCCATGGATGCGGGCAATATGTTGAAGCCGGCCCT
>JBFJKD010000050.1:0-10873 GCA_041635095.1 Porticoccaceae bacterium | reverse complement strand
GCGACTCGCCTCAGTGAGGAATTTACTCTGGCAGATTACGAAAAGCGCTATGGTGCCGATGTTATAAAACTATTTGCCATAGATAACAAGGAGCGTCTGCGCGCCTATACGGACACGTTTTCTCCGGATGTAAAACCGGGCTGGGTGTTAATTTCTCTGATCCCGGAATCGGTTATGAGTCGCGTTGAAGATACAGCGCGGCAGGCCGAGCAGGGGGTTGCGTAAATGAGCATGTCTCTCGATCCGAGTCTTTGGCGCTGTCACTCTTTTTTTGTGGGCCTGTTGTAGCATGAGTAAACCGTTAGCCGGAGTTAAAATTCTGGATCTTACCCATATGTTGTCGGGGCCCTATGGCACCATGATTATGGCGGATCTGGGCGCCGAAACCATTAAGGTAGAACCGCTTCACGGCGAGGCCACACGCCCCTTACTGGCTAACGATCCGAACAATTCGATAGACGGTATGGGCGCCTATTTTATTACCCTCAATCGCAACAAGAGAAGTATTGCCATTGATTTGAAATCTGACGAGGGGCGCGAATTATTTTATAAGCTGGTGCAGGAAGTCGATATAGTTTTCGATAATTTCAGTGTCGGCGTGACACACAAACTGAAAATTGACCATGCTCATCTTAGTGAGTTAAACCCACGGATTATCACCTGCTCAGTAACCGGTTTTGGTGAAACCGGCCCGGGCAGTAAGCGGCCGGCCTTCGATCAGGTGGTACAGGCTTATGGTGGCGGCATGTCGATTACCGGCACGGATAAGAATCATCCTATACGCGCTGGCATTCCCATCGGCGATCTCGGGGGTGGTATGTTCGGCGTCATGGGGGTATTGGCCGCACTGTATCAACGGCAGTCCACGGGGGTTGGGCAGCACGTCGACATCTCCATGCTCGATGCTCAAATTTCCATGCTCAATTACATGGCGACCATGTACTTCCTGTCGGATACCGATCCATTTCCCATTGGTAACTCTCATTTTGTGCACGTACCCTACAATACGTTTCAGACTCACGACGGCTTTATTGCTATCGCCGTAATCTTTGACCCGTTCTGGCTAAATCTACTGGAAGTGTTGGACTGCGATGATCTGCGTGAGGAAAAGTATCTGCGCCAGCCCGGACGGTTGGCGGACAAAAAATTTATCGAAGGGCGCATTAACGATATCTTCAAGACCAATACGTCCGCACATTGGTTGCAGCAACTGGATGCGAAGCGCATACCCTGTGCGCCGGTGAACTCCTTCAGCCAGGCTCTCAGCGACGAGCAGGTTCTCTATCGACAGATGGTGGTGGAGCTAACTCATCCAAACGGCAAAACTACCCGTGGCCCGGGCAACCCGGTGAAGCTATCGGGTAGCGGCGCAGAAGTTTACACTCCGGCACCGTTGCTGGGACAGGATACGGACGCGGTGTTAACCGAATTATTGAAGTTTTCAGAGCGGGATATCGCACAGTTGCGGGCGCGTAAGGTAATCGTGTGACGCTGTGAGTGAAAAAATTATTATCAATGAAGTGGGTCCACGGGATGGCCTGCAGAATCAGTCGAAACTGCTAACGGTGGATCAGCGTCTGGCCATGATTCAACATTTGCTCGACGCTAATTTGCGGGCCGTGGAAGCGACCAGTTTTGTGTCGCCCAAAGCGGTACCGGCGATGGCCGGAGCGGGCGATCTTTATCAACGCTTGCCGGATACGAACAAGGTTGATTATTCCGTCCTGATTCCCAACGAGAAAGGTTATGAGCTGGCGATCGCTGCCGGTGCGAAGTCCGTGGCGGTGGTATTGTCCGCCACTGAAACCATGAACCAGAACAATATTCATATGAGTCTGCAAGAGACTATCGAAGTGTGCCGCACCATTATGCGCCGCGCCAGACAGGACGGCGTCGCCAATCGCGCTTACCTAGCGGTGGCGTTTGAGTGTCCCTACGAGGGTCCAACTGATCCACAGGTAGTATTCGAACTAGCGCGGGACATGTTCGCTGCCGGTGCCCGGGAAGTGATTATTGCCGACACCATCGGTGCCGCTCATCCCGGTGCGGTCAAACATATGATGCAGGTGCTGGTGCAGGAACATGGCAGTGCTGCCATGTCTTGCCATTTCCACGATACCTGCGGAATGGCACTCGCCAACCTGTATGCCGCAGTGGAAACGGGTGTTCGTAAATTCGATGCCTCCATTGGCGGCCTGGGTGGTTGTCCCTTCGCACCCGGTGCAACCGGTAACGTTGCCACAGAAGATGTGGTGCTAATGTTGTCGCAGATGGGATTTGACACCGGCGTCGATCTGGAGCGGCTGGTCACGGCCGTAGAGTTTGCTATGGCATTGACCGGGAATTGTCCAGGCGGACATTCTTTTCGATGGCTGCAAAGTCGCAAAGCCAAAGGGCTGTTGTAAACAGCGATTGCCGTACAAAAGATTGTTGCGCAGCGCGTCCCGGTATTTAAATTTTCTGAGGTAGTTACGGGCATTTCGATTGGCTGTAATGCTGGGCGGTACTTTTACCGACCTCCCGTTGATAGACGACGAAAGTGGTCGGACCTGAACCGCAAAAGTACCGTCGACGCCGGACGATTCGTCGCAGGAAGAACCGCGAGAACGGTAAGTTATTGCTGCCGTACTGGAGGAGATGGAACAGGCGCTCGAACGTAAACCAGGGGCCGGCTGGAACCTTTATTGTGCGAGACGTGCAATAGTGGCGAGCATTTAAATATATCGCTGAACATAAAGACCTGTGGTTGACTACCGGTGACGAGGTGCATGACTGGTATCGACGAAGCTACCTGCTTTGATGTCTGAACAGGGCGAATCAGGTGTGATTACTTTCCGGTATTCGCGACATCGTAGCCCGTCACCAGCGAGTCGGACATCTGTTGCAGAATTAACGACACCGCAGTTTTATGGGTGGGTTCGAGGCTTTCCATTAGCTGTTCAATAATGCGTTGCACGGCCTGCTCGAGGTGGCTGCGTAATTCCCGGGATTTGGCGGTAAGGTAAACGCGGGTCAGGCGCTTGTCGCCGTCGTCCCTGCGACGCTCAACAAATCCCTGTTGTTCCATTTGCGCCAGAGTGCGCGCAACAGCCGCCTTGTCCGCCTGCAGGCGAAACGCTATTTCCTGCTGCGTCAGACCGTCGTCGATATACAGCATAAACAAATAGCGAAAGCGTCCGGCGCCGATGCCGAGGGGGGTCATTTCCGCATCCAGCGCGCGCATCATGTAGCGGTTGAGTATGCCGATATGGCGGACCAGGTTATCCGCCAGATTAATCATGAGTCGTTTCCTGTACCTGTACCTGAGCCGGCGCCGGAGCACGTTGCATACGCGCTGGTACGAGCGGTGTTAGCAGTATAATCGCCCCATAGGCGATGGCGCAGGCGATAAATGTGTCGCCGAGTCCAAGGGTCGATGCCTGTAAAGAAGCCAGGTGATCCACCACCGCCCACATAGCCGATTCGTTGCCAGCGGTGAGGGAAAGGATGGGTTCGAGTGCAGATTCCTTTGCCGTATCGTAGAGCGATATGTCTTCAATCAGTCTCTGACGATGGAAGACAGTGCGGTTTTGCCAGACGGTAATGCCGATCGCAATGCCGAGACTGGAAGCAAACATACGGAAAAAATTAAAAAATGCTGCGGCGGACGCGGATTTTTCTGCCGGAACGCCGGTTAGCGACAGCGCCATTAGCGGTGGAAAGAGAAAACCAAAGCCGATGCCCATAATGACTCGCGCGTAGAAGATGGCGCTGAACGTGGTGTCGGTGCTTGCTGTCGATTGCAGATAGATACCGTAGGCTACGACCAGGCTGCCAACGATAATCAGGTGCCGCAAATTCAGACGCGCCAGATTTTTGCCGACGATCATCATGCCGAACAACGGCACCAGGCTGGTGCCGGCCATTGCCAGTCCCGCCCAGGTAGCCGTGTAGCCCAGTACCGCCTGCATCCAGATGGGATACAACACCGTGGTGGTGTAATAGGTGATGTAAAAAATAACCGCCATCACCGTGCAGGCTACATAGCTCGGCACTTTGAGCAGAGAGTAATCAATAATTGGGTGGGGCTCCTTGCGCTCCCACATCACCAATCCCACAAAAGCGATGACCGCGACATTTAATGCCAGGCGCAAAGTGGGTGATCCAAACCAGTCCAGTTCGTGACCCTTGTCCATAATCAACTGAAACAACAGAACGGTGGTCGCCATCAGGATCAGCCCCACGCCATCCACGGGCTTTTTTTGTTTCTCGCTTTCCGCGTGTTTCATGCTGCTCCATATCACCCAGCCACACACCAGGCCAATGGGAATATTCATATAGAAAATCCACTGCCAACCCACGGTATCGGTGAGAAAACCGCCGATAATTGGGCCGAGTACCGGCGCTACGCCGGCGGTCAGGCTCCACAGGCCGATGGCAAAACCGTGTTGCTCCGGTGGGTAAACCCGCAACAGCACCATTTGCGATAGCGGTACGATCAACCCGCTGGACAGCCCCTGCAAGGCGCGAAAAAATACCAGTAATTCAAAATTGGTGCTCATGCCGCACAACCAGGAAGTCAGCGTAAATACGCCGATTGATACGACAAACGTTTTGATCTGGCCATAGCGGGTACAGATCCAGCCACTCAGGGGCAGCATCACTGCCATACAAATTGCGTAAGAGGTCAGTACCCAGGTGCCCTGGGAAGGCGTGGCGCCGAGGCTGCCAGCAATGGCCGGCAGGGACACCACCGCAATGGTGGTGTCGAGAATGTTCATAAAATTCGCAGCGGCGATAGCGATCGCTGTCAGCAACAGCGGTAGCCGTGGGGTCGGGCTCATTGTTTGGCAGCTAATTGATCGGCAGCTAATTGATCGGCAGAGAGCCGTTTGGCGACTACCTGTTCCGGTTGTCCGTCAACCTGTGTAGTAGGCAGGTTGTCATTAATAATCGCCTCGACCAAGTCACGCGCACCCGCGCGCCAGTATTTATACACGCTGGATACGTCACTGCTGTGTGTAGCAGGTGTGGTACTCAGGCGTGGTCCGTCCTGGGACGTTGTGTCAATTTTGACCGCCAACGACGTGCCGATGGGTAGCGGATGATCGCGTATTTGCTCGCCGGTAAAGACAATGCGCACCGGCACCCGCTGCACTATTTTTAACCAGTTTCCAGTGGCGTTTTGCGCAGGTAGCAGGGCAAAAGCGGAACCCGTACCGGTACCAGTGCCAATCACTTCGCCGTTGTAAACGACGTCGTCGCCGTACAGGTCCGAAATGATTTCAACGGGCTGTCCCAGATGCAGGCTGTGTAGCTGGGTTTCCTTGAAATTGGCTTCAACCCAGGTCTGATCCAGTTGTACCAGCTGCAGGAGTGGCTGCCCGGTTTTAATCGTGTCGCCGACAGACACAAAACTTTTGGCAATATGTCCAGACACTGGGGCCACGATTGCGCCTTTGTTTACTTCCGCAAAAATGCCGCGCACTAACGCCGCCGCACCCTGCACTTTCGGGTGTTCCGCAATGGGCATATGCCCGGCGTTTATGGTGGCCTCCGCGAGAATTTGTTGAGCTGTTTCCAGCGCCGCCTGAGCTTCCCGCTGACGCAGCACGGCGATATCCCGTTCTTCTTTGGACACCATCCCTCTGGCGGCCAGTTTGTTGCGACGTTGCGCCTCGTTGCGGGCCAACTCATAACTCGCCTGTGCCTGTCTGACCTCCGCTTGTTGCCGCTGCACGCGTTGTTTGAGGGCGGCGACCTGCTGTACGGTTGCGGCCAGTTCGCTTTTCGCCCGATCCAGCTTATTTTTGGGCGTGCCGCCATCCAGGCGCACCACAACTTGGCCAGCTGTGACGAAATCACCGGCATCAGCCCCCACCCACATCACTATGTCGTCGAGTTGCGAGCTTACCGTGGTGATACTGCCTGAGATGTAGGCGTTATCGGTGGATACCAATTTGCGGGATTGCAGGTAATGAGTTACCAGGTAACTCATTACACTAAGAGATAAAATCAAAAGAGCCAAGGTGGACAGGCGGCGCATAACAGATTTCCAGAGTGTGGCTGCTTGGTTCACCGCCGCCAGGGGGCAGGGAAAGGGAAGCAGCGAGGCGCAGGGTAATGATAATTCGAAAAATATGTTGATATATCAACGATGATATGTCAACTAATATTTTTACGAGAAGATACGCGAGCTCCGTTTGATGTCTAGGCATGGTTCGTAGGCAATAAAAACCCCGCCGTAGCGGGGTTTGGAACTGCTGGTTACAGGTGTTGTTGTCATTGGTGGGAGCGTGGTCCTGAATCCGGTCGAGCGAGTCTCAGGCTACTTCCACAATTTGTTCCGCAGCGATAAGTTTGCCCTGACCTGCCGCATTCTGGAAGGATTCAATTTGATTAAAATTCATATAGTTATAGATTTCAGCTGACATTGAATCGAGCTTTTGCGCATATTCCAGATATTCTTCCGGGGTGGGCAAGCGGCCGAGAATTCCGCCGACGGCAGCGAGTTCCGCTGAGGTGAGGTAGACGTTGGCGCCGTCTCCCAGGCGGTTGGGAAAGTTACGCGTCGAGGTCGACAAAACGGTTGAGTTGGCCGCCACCCGCGCCTGGTTACCCATGCACAGGGAGCATCCCGGCATCTCCGTACGGGCACCGGCCCGCCCGAAAATATTGTAGTAACCCTCTTCCATCAGGGTGTGTTCATCCATGCGGGTCGGCGGTACGATCCAGAAGCGCGCCTGTAGTGCGCCCGGCTGGACTTGTTCCAGCAATTTGCCGGCCGCTCTGAAGTGGCCAATATTGGTCATGCACGAGCCAATAAATACTTCGTCGACCTTATCGCCGGCAACTTCCGACAGCAGGCGGGCATCGTCTGGATCGTTAGGTGCACAGACGATCGGTTCGCGGATATCGGCCAGGTCAATTTCAATGATCTCGCTGTACTGCGCATCGGCATCGGCTTCCATCAAGTGCGGCTCGGCAAGCCATTCCTCCATTTTGCATGCCCGCCGCTCCAGGGTGCGCACGTCGCCGTAGCCTTCCGTAATCATCCAGCGCAGCAGGGTAATATTGGAGCGCAGGTATTCAGCGACCGCTGCCTGGTCCATCTTGATGGTACAACCCGAGGCGGAACGCTCAGCGGACGCATCCGATAGTTCAAAAGCCTGCTCAACGGTCAGGCCCTGCAAACCTTCTATTTCCAGAATGCGGCCCGAGAAAATATTCTTCTTGCCCTTTTTTTCGACGGTCAGCACACCCTGTTTGATGGCGTAGTAGGGAATGGCGTGAACCAGATCGCGCAAGGTGATGCCGGGTTGCATTTTTCCCTGGAAGCGCACCAGCACCGACTCCGGCATATCCAGCGGCATAACCCCGGTGGCGGCGGCAAATGCCACCAGACCGGAACCCGCGGGAAACGAGATGCCCATGGGGAAGCGAGTGTGGGAGTCACCGCCAGTGCCGACGGTGTCTGGCAATAGCATGCGATTCAACCAGCTGTGAATAATCCCGTCCCCCGGGCGTAGCGATACGCCACCGCGATTGCGGATAAAGTCCGGCAGGCTGTGCTGGGTTTCGATGTCCACTGGTTTGGGGTACGCCGCGGTGTGGCAGAAGGACTGCATGACCAGGTCGGCGGAAAAGCCGAGGCACGCCAGATCCTGCAGCTCATCCCGGGTCATGGGACCGGTGGTGTCCTGAGAGCCAACGGTGGTCAATTGGGGTTCGCAGTAGGTGCCGGGGCGAATGCCTTCGACGCCGCAGGCGCGGCCCACCATTTTCTGGGCGAGGGTGTAACCCTTGCCGGTATCGGCCGGTTGTTCCGGTGTCTGAAACAGCGTGGATGGGGGCAGGCCAAGGTATTCCCGGGCGCGTTTGGTCAGGCCGCGACCGATGATCAGGTTAATGCGTCCCCCGGCGCGCACTTCGTCGAGCAGCACGCTGGATTTGAGGGTGTACTGTGACACAACGGCGCCACTGTCGTGGTCCAGAATTTTGCCTTCGTACGGCAGGATGTCGATCACCTGTCCGTAGTTGATCTGATCCACCGGGGCCTCGAAAACGAGTGCGCCGGAATCTTCCATAGTGTTAAAAAAGATCGGCGCGACCTTGCCACCAATGCAGATACCGCCCGCTTTCTTGTTGGGTACGCCGGGTATATCGTCGCCCATGTACCACAACACTGAATTGGTGGCGGATTTACGTGAGGACCCGGTGCCGACCACGTCACCGACAAAAGCCACTGGATAACCTTTTTCGGCCAGCTCCGCGATTTGTTGCTCGGTGTTATGAATACCATCCCGTGGAATTTTGTACATCGCCTTGGCGTGCAGGGGAATGTCCGGGCGCGACCAGGCATCGGGTGCCGGTGAAAGATCGTCCGTATTGGTTTCTCCGGTAACTTTGAACACGCTGGCAGTGATGGTTTGTGCTACTTCGGGGCGACTGGTAAACCACTCCGCGTCCGCCCAGGACTGCATCACGGCCTGAGCATTGGCGCTGCCGGCTTTAACTTTTGCCGCTACGTCGTGAAAGGCATCAAACATCAACAGTGTCTGTTTGAGTTGCTCCGCTGCCAGTTCACCCAGTTCCGCATCGTCGAGGGCGGTAACCAGTGTCGCGATATTGTAGCCCCCCAGCATCATGCCCAATAGTTCGATGGCCTTGCGTCGATCAATTAACGGAGAACTGGCTGCGCCGCTAACGATGGCCGACAGAAAACCCGCTTTCACATAGGCTGCGGCGTCGACGCCGGGTGGTACGCGGTGGGTAATCAGGTCGAGAAGTAACGCGTCTTCCCCGCTGGGCGGATTTTTGAGCAGGGCGATAAGTTCGTTGGTCCATTCGGCATTCAGGGGCTTGGGTGGTACGCCGATAGCAGCGCGTTCCTCGACATGTAGGCGGTAGGCTTCGAGCACGGTAGAGTTCCTCATGTTAATAATGTTACCCGTCGCGGTGGTCGCCGCGACTGGGGCTATCGATGACGTCCATCGATGGGGGCCGGCAAGCCCGAGCTGGGAATTTTACAGGAAACGGGTAACGGGTGTAATGGGCTCGCTGCCGCGGGGGTGATAAGTTCCGGTCCTCTGCTTTACATCGGCTTACGCCGCTGTGTACAGTGCCTAGCCATGATGAGCACCGTAAAGACCCCCTGCATTGGTATTTGCTCGACCGGTATCGGCGATACCGTATGCCGTGGGTGTAAGCGTTTTTCCCACGAGGTTATACACTGGAATGCCTACACTGCGGACGAGCGCGGTGCGGTGTTGAGCCGACTCGAACAACTATTGGCCAGCGTAGTCGGCAAACGCTTTTATATAAGGGATGAAGCGTTATTAAAATCGACTATGCAGCGACAAAATCTGGTAATCGATGAGGCGGTGAATGCGCTCTGCTGGGTGCAGGGATTACTGCGCGCCAAGGCGTCCAGAATCAGCGCGTTGCAAGATTACGGGGTGGGCACGCATGCAGCGTACCGTAATACCCCTCTGACCCAGCTGCGCGATGATATCGAACGAGATTTTGATGTGCTGTCCGAGGCGCATTACGAACGGTACATCGCGCCCGGTCTGGCCCCTAATAAATTAGAAACTGGTTGATCACTGGAGACAAATGATGCTGAAGTTATACGGTTTTCCCGTTAGCAATTACTACAACATGGTTAAGCTGGCGCTGTTGGAAAAGGGGTTCGAGTTTGAGGAAGTGGTGGTGCGACCGAATCAGGAAGATACCTTTCTCAAGCAAAGTCCGATGGGCAAGGTTCCCTGCCTGGAGGCGGACGAAGGCTTTATCAGCGAAACCAGCGTGATCTTCGAGTTTCTGGAGGATATTTCCCCCGGTATTGCGTTATTTCCGGAAGATAACTTTAAACGGGCTAAAACCCGCGAGCTGATGAAGGCGACCGAGCTGTATCTGGAGTTGGTGGGTCGCCAGCTGTTCCGTTCGGCATTCTTCGGTGCACCGCTCAGCGAGCAACTCAAGGACAAGGTTGCCCCGGAACTGGATAAGGGTATCGCCGCCTTGAATCGCTTACTGGTGTTTGGGCCCTACGCAGCCGGGGACAGTTTGACTTATGCTGATCTGATGCTTTATTACACGGTTACTCTGGTTGGGTGGGCGGTCAAAAAAGTCTATGGTCGCGATATCAATAGCGAAATGCCGGGCATGAACGAGTGGCTGAAGTTGATGAATCAGAATGCGATGGTGAAGCAGGTGAATCAAGACCGAGATGATGCCATGCAGGGGTTTGCTGCGGCCAAGTAGTTGCCGGTGAACGCTCTCGACGAGCTACGCGACTTTCTGCCGTGCCCAACTCCGCCCGCCTGGCTCGAATGGGCCCTGGCGGAACCGGAGCTGTTGCTGATAGATCATGCCAATTGTGAAAAAAAGGCGGCCAGCACGGCGCTTAATCTCATCTACCGTTACGTCGATAATTTTGACTTACTTAACAAGATGTCGCGGCTGGCGCGCGAGGAGCTGCGTCATTTTGAGCAGGTTATCGCGCTGATGGAAAAGCGCGGGATTGTTTATCGACAGCTACCCGCCGCGCGCTACGCGGCCAGTCTGCGGCAGAAAGCACGCACCCATGAGCCGGCCAAACTGGTGGATACCTTGATAGTGGGAGCCTTTATCGAAGCGCGCTCCTGTGAACGTTTCGCGGCACTGGCACCACTGTTGGCGGACGCGGAACTGCAGGCGTTTTACCGTTCTCTGCTCAAATCTGAAGCGCGCCACTACCGGGATTATCTGAGTCTGGCGAGAACGGTGGTCGCCGATGATCTGGCGGCGCGCATCGAGTATTTCGCACGCGAAGAAATGCGCCTGATCCAGTCCCCCGACCTGGCGTTTCGCTTTCATTCGGGTCCACCCGCTTAGCTGCCCGCGTATTTTT
>JBFJKD010000049.1:0-10911 GCA_041635095.1 Porticoccaceae bacterium | reverse complement strand
TCGCCGCTAAAACGATACTCGTCACCGGCGCTGGCAGCGGTTTCGGGCGCTGTATTGCCCATGAGTTGGCGGCCCTTGGCGCGACGGTTTTGATGATTGGACGCACCGAAGCAAAGCTGGTTAACGTAAAAAACGAAATCGAGGGCGACAATCCCGACACCGTCTGCGACTACGGCTGCGGGGATATTCGCGACGCCGACGCAATGGACGCGCTTATCGATAAATTTATCGCCGCCCACGGCCCGATTCACGGCCTGGTCAACAATGCCGGCGGGCAGTTTCCCGCGGACCTGGAAAATATCAGCCCCAACGGCTTTCTCGCCGTGGTGCGTACCAACCTGCTCGGCGGCTTTATCGTTTCCAAAGCGGTGTTTCTCAAATCCATGAAAGAACACGGTGGGGCGATCGTCAACATCACCGCCGATAACTTTGGCGGCATGCCGCGCATGGCGCACTCGGGCGCTGCGCGGGCCGGTATGGAAAACCTCACCCAGACCGCAGCTGTGGAATGGGCTTACGCGGGCGTGCGTCTCAATGCCGTGGCGCCAGGATACCTGGCGTCCTCCGGACTCGACACCTACGAAGACCCCGAAATGCTCGAGTGTATTCCCCATTTTCACGAAACAGTGCCGTTAAACCGCCTTGGCACCGAGTCCGAGGTCAGCTCTGCGGTATGTTTTTTACTGAGCGAGGGCGCCAGCTACATCAACGGCGTCACCCTGCGCGTCGACGGCGGCAGCTCCCTGTGCACGGATTCACCCCTGGGGAGAAAGATTCCACGGGCACAGCGCAACAACGCGCCCTATAACGGTTTTCACCGCGCAACCTTTCCAAAAATCCTTGAACCAAAAGCCTGAAGCGAGTAGGAACCCATGGCGATATTGCAATCCAAAATTAATACCCGCTCCGCGGAGTTCGATGCTAACGCCGCGCATATGCAGACGCAATTGGACGATCTCAATGCCAAGGTCGCCCAGATCAAACTGGGGGGTGGCGAGAAATCCTGCACCCGCCACGTGGCGCGCGGAAAACTGCTACCGCGGGACAGGGTCAACGGTCTGCTGGATCCCGGCACGCCGTTTCTCGAGTTTTCACAACTCGCGGCCTGGGAAATGTACGACGACTATGTGCCGGGCGCAGGGATTATCACCGGTATCGGCCGGGTGTCGGGGCAGGAGTGCATGATCTTCGCCAACGATGCCACGGTCAAAGGTGGCACCTATTACCCGTGTACCGTTAAAAAGCAAATTCGCGGCCAGGACATCGCCCAGGATAACCATCTGCCCTGCATTTATCTGGTGGACTCCGGTGGTGCGTACCTGCCTGCCCAGGCGGAAGTGTTTCCCGACCGCCTGAATTTTGGCCGCAACTTTCACAACCAGGCCGTCATGTCTTCCATGGGCATTCCGCAAATCGCGGTGGTCATGGGCTCCTGCACGGCGGGAGGCGCCTACGTGCCGGCCATGGCGGATGAAGCCATTATTGTTAAACAACAGGGCACCATTTTTCTGGGTGGCCCGCCGCTGGTAAAAGCAGCGACCGGCGAAATCGTCAGCGCGGAAGAACTGGGCGGCGCGGACGTGCACTGTCGCACCTCCGGAGTAGCGGATCACTATGCACTCAACGACCACCACGCCCTGCAACTGGCGCGCAACGCCGTCAGCCGCCTTAACCGGGTCAAGCCGGTGCAACTGGATATTGCAGAGCCGGTGCCGCCACTGTACGACCCCGCCGAGATCTATGGCGTGGTGCCCAAGGACGCGCGTCAACCTTACGATGTGCGAGAGATCATCGCGCGTATCGTGGACGGTTCCGAATTTGACGAATTCAAAGCTCTGTTTGGCGCGACGTTGGTGTGCGGATTTGCCCGTATTCACGGCTACCCGGTCGGCATTCTCGGTAACAATGGTATTTTGTTTAGCGAGTCGGCACAAAAAGGCGCGCACTTTATCGAGCTGTGCGCGCAGCGTAAAATACCGCTGGTGTTCCTGCAAAACATTACCGGCTTTATGATCGGCAAACAGTACGAAGCGGGGGGCATCGCCAAAAACGGCGCCAAAATGGTCAATGCCGTGGCCTGCGCGCGGGTGCCAAAATTTACCGTTATTATTGGCGGCTCTTTTGGCGCTGGCAACTACGGTATGTGCGGTCGCTCCTACGATCCGCGTTTTCTGTACATGTGGCCCAATGCACGTATCTCAGTTATGGGGGGCGTGCAAGCCGCGTCGGTACTGGCCCAGGTCAAGCGGGACGCCATGGAAGCCAAAGGCGAAAGCTGGAGCGCGGAGGAAGAAGCCGAATTTAAGCTGCCCATAATTGATCTGTACGAAAAACAGGGTCATCCGTATTATGCGTCGGCACGAATCTGGGACGACGGCATTATCGACCCGGCAGAGACCCGTATGGTGCTGGGCCTGTCGATATCGGCATCCTTGAACAAGGAAATTGAAGAAACTAAATTCGGCGTATTTCGCATGTAGCGTTGCCCGCGGGTGGCGTTTTGAAAATGCGTAAGACACCAGACCAACAACGGCATATTGTCACTAACTGGGTGCGACCAACAGGTACCGAGATGTTTGAAAAAATTCTGATTGCCAATCGTGGAGAAATAGCATGCCGAGTGATTCGCAGTGCTAAAAAGCTCGGTATCCGCACAGTTGCGGTGTATTCCGATGCGGACAAGAATTCCCTGCATGTCGCCATGGCCGACGAGGCGGTGCATATTGGGCCGGCGCCGTCCCGCGAATCTTATCTGGTAGCCGAAAAAATTATTGCCGCCGCCATCAAAACCGGCGCCCAGGCCATTCATCCCGGCTATGGTTTTTTGTCTGAAAATGCGCAATTTTGCGCATTGTGCAAGAGCAACAATATTGTTTTTATTGGCCCACCAGTCGCCGCTATTGAAGCCATGGGTTCGAAATCCGCCGCCAAAACCATTATGGAAGCTGCCGGCGTGCCGCTGGTGCCGGGGTATCACGGCGATGACCAGGATCCGGCCATGCTGAAGAAAATTAGCGACCAGATGGGCTACCCGGTATTGCTCAAAGCCGCGGCTGGCGGCGGTGGCAAGGGCATGCGTCAGGTGTGGAGCGCCGCCGAATTTGATGCGGGGCTGGCCGCCGCAAAACGGGAGGCCATGAGCAGCTTTGGCGACGACAAAATGCTGGTGGAGAAATACCTGACGCAACCGCGCCATGTGGAGATTCAGGTGTTCTGCGACAGCCTGGGCAACGGCGTGTACCTGTTTGAACGGGATTGCTCCGTGCAGCGGCGCCACCAGAAAGTTATCGAGGAAGCCCCTGCACCCGGCCTGAATGAAACCGTGCGCACTGCGATGGGCGACGCGGCGTTGCTGGCCGCCAAAACAATAGCCTACGAAGGTGCGGGCACCGTCGAGTTTTTACTCGACAAGGACGACTCCTTCTATTTCATGGAAATGAACACCCGCCTGCAGGTGGAGCACCCGGTCACGGAAATGATTACCGGGCAGGATCTGGTGGAATGGCAGTTGCGCGTTGCCGCGGGCCAACCATTACCCCTGCGCCAGGATCAACTGACCATCAACGGCCACGCCTTCGAAGCGCGTATCTACGCCGAAGATCCCAACAACGACTTTTTGCCATCCACCGGAAAACTCGATTTTCTACAGCCCCCCAGTGAAGACGCCCACGTGCGGGTGGACACCGGGGTGCTGCAGGGCGACGAGGTCAGCCCCTACTACGATCCCATGATCGCCAAACTGGTGGTCTGGGACGAAAATCGCGACCGCGCGCTGGCGCGGCTGGCGCGCGCGCTCACCGAATACCGCATCAGCGGTGTCACCACTAATGTGGATTTCCTGTACAACCTCGCAACTAATCCAGCTTTCAAAGCCGCCGATCTGGACACCGGCTTTATCGAGAAACACCGGGAGGAGATTTTTCGCCCGACGAGTCAGGATATGCAGCAAGGTGTCGCCCTCGCAACGTTATTTGTGATCTTGCACCGACAACAGGCTGCCGCCACCCTCGCGCAAAAAAGCACTGACCCCACATCGCCCTGGCACAACGCCAACGGCTGGCGTTGCAACGAACCACGCACCCAGAAATTTGATTTTCTGGTCGCCGATGTGGCGCATCAGGTGCAGGCCAGCGAGCACAATCCGAGCGGCAGTAATCGCTATACCATTGTTAGTGATACGGACGCGCACGGGTTGACTGTCAGTGGCGCCCTCGACGGCCACACCCTGGTAGCCAACGTGGACGGCCACCGGGTGCGGGCAACCGTCGTTGCCCACGGCCAGGGTCATAGCCTGTTTACGGCCAAAGGCGCACTGCCCTTCTCATTGGTGTCCGCGGACTGTGGCGATGGCAGTGATGTTGAAGCCGCTGGCGGCCTGACCGCACCGATGACCGGCACCGTAGTATCGCTGGTAGCGACGGTGGGCACGACGGTGGCAAAAGGCGACCCTCTCCTGATTATGGAAGCCATGAAAATGGAGCACACCATTCGCGCCCCCAAAACCGGCATGGTTACAGAGTTTTACTTTAAACCGGGAGATCTTGTGGACGGCGGTGTCGCCATGCTGGGTTTCGAAGCCGGCGACGACGCCTGACAACGCCCCCAGCCCCTGTCCCAATCGACCCGACGCGCGCCAGGTATTACGGCAGCGGCATAGCGTGGGCGATCATCCGCAACAACCTCAGGGGCGGCGTTCGGTCAGTGGTGGCCCATCAAACTGGATACCTGCCCAACCACTGCGCATAAATGCGCGAATATTCGCGTGGTCACTGCCGCGGGGGTTGCCCAACACATCCTCCCGATAGTAGCGCCCAAAACACGCCAGGGTGTGCATTTCACTCAAACCCAGTTTTTGTGCAAACGCAAACAGTCGGCATGAACCCTCGTTAGTTCCCGCCCCGTTGACAACCATTAATTCCCCCGACCCATTGCAGAACCGGGTGGGACGATACACATAGTGTGCGGCGATCACATCCATCACCTGCGCAAATTCGACCGCATGGGGATGCTGTTCGAGTTGCGCAAGTAGCGCTACAACAGTCTGCCTATTGGACGCGACATGCGGCGCTGTTTTCATTGCGTGGACACCCCTGCGACGCGGTGAGCGAATGCTATAAAGAACTCGATACTGTGTGGATTTTTCATAGCATCTCGATTTACCGCTTTTTCGATATCGCCACCCATCAGAATTTTTTTCACCGGTACTTCCAGTTTTTTGCCGGTCATGGTGTAAGGTATTTCCTCGACCTGAAATATTTCGTCGGGGACATGGCGCGGTGAAAAATTGTCGCGTAGAGCTTTGCGGATCCGTTGCACCAGGTCATCGCCAAGTGACATCCCAGGCTGTAATTGCACAAACATGGGCATATAGGCGCCGCCGTCGGGACGCTCGATGCTGACCACCAGACTATCCACCACCCCCGCCACCGCTTCGGCACCGCGATACACCTCGCTGGTACCAATACGGATGCCGCCACGGTTGAGCGTCGAATCGGAGCGGCCCGTGATCTGCACGGTGCCCTGCGCAGATAACCGCATCCAGTCCCCGTGGCGCCACCACCCCGGGTACTCCTCGAAATAGCTTTCCCGATAGCGTTTATCGCCGTCGTCATTCCAGAAATAAATGGGCATGGATGGCATCGGTTGAGTAATGACCATTTCGCCAACCTGGTCGATCAATTCCTGCCCCTGTGCACCGACCGCGCGCACATCCACGCCGAGCATACGACATTGAATTTCGCCGCAGTACACCGGCAACAGCGGCGCACCGCCAACGAACGCCGACGCGATATCCGTGCCACCGCTCATTGAAATCAACCACAGGTCCTGCTTGATCGCCCGGTATATCCACTCAAAACCTTCCTCCGGCAGCGGCGATCCGGTAGACCCAATGGTCTGCAATGCGCTCAGGTCGTAATTTGCGCCGGGCTCCAGATCCGCTTTCATGCAACTGATATAGTACGCCGCACCGCCACCAAACAAATTAACCTGGGCGCGCTCGGCCAACGACCATAACCGGCCGCTATCGGGATAGGCGGGATTACCGTCGTAGAGTACCAGCACCGCGCCGGTCAACAGCGCCGCCACACCGATATTCCACATCACCCAGCCGGTGGTGGAAAACCAGAAAAATCGATCGCCAGGTTTCAGGTTACTGTGCAACCCCAGATGTTTGTACTGTTCCAGCAAAATGCCGCCATGGCTATGGGTTATCGCCTTGGGTACGCCGGTAGTGCCGGAGGAATACAGCGTCCAGATGGGATGCGCGAAAGGCACGCGCTCAAAGTGAATATCCGTGGCAGTATTAGCCAATGCCTGTTCCCACAAATCAACCCGAGGGACATCGCATTGATCAGCCGTGCCCAGCATATCGCACAACACAATATGCTCCACGCTCGGTAGTGCGACGGCTATCTGCCCCAGCGATTCAAGACGATCCACAGACTTGCCGTTATAGCGATAACCATCCACCGCAAACAGCACTTTGGGAGAAATTTGCTGAAAGCGATCGATAACACTGGGAGTACCAAAATCCGGGGAACAACTGGCCCACACTGCGCCGATGGCATTGGCGGCCAGAAAAGCAACAACTGCCTGTGGAATGTTGGGCAGACAGGCCACCACCCGATCGCCGCGGGTAACCCCCAGCGCGCGCAGGTAATGCACCAGCCTGGCGACCTGTTCTTCCAACTGCGTCCAGCTTACAGAGCACAGCTCACCCGATTCAGATTCGGCCAATAACGCGGGACGATCATCGCTGCGTGCGCGAAAAATATGTTCGGCAAAATTAAGGGTTGCACCCTCAAACCATCTGGCACCCGGCATCTCCGAGCTGGATAGCACCTGGCTACAGGGCGTAGCGGAATGAACCTGATAGTAATCCCAGATGCTTTGCCAGAAATCCTCGAGGCAATCCACCGACCAGCGATACAGGGCGTCGTAATCGGCCAGCACCACGCCCCTCTCACGGGACAGCCACGCCATATAGGCAGCCATATTGGATTGTTGCTGGAAAGTTGGGGACGGTTGCCACAGCTGTTTCATGGCGAGCACTCAACGCTGACTTTTTAACGGCCTACGCGCTCAACCTACCACCTGCGAGCGACCCTGGAAGTGCGCTACTTCGACGCCCGCCTTATTACTGACTATCACTTGATAGAGGCTAAAACTTTTGCCCTCGTGACGCAGGGTTGCGGTGGCAGTTAGGACCTCGCCGGGCATCGCCGGGCGCAGATAATCGATATGGCAATGCACGCCCATTGCCGCCCGACTGCCACTGTTGCAGGCGCGGCCAAATACCGTATCCGCCAGCATAAAAATGTAGCCTCCGTGGCACACATCGTGTCCATTGAGCATGTTCTCGGTAACATTCAGCGTCGCCACACAGGCGTCCGGTGACACTTTCGTAAAAGTAATATTGAGATTGGGGGCTACCCGATCATAGCCACTGCGGGACACGTCGTCAGCTGCCGCACCGCGTGCCGCCGGGGTCGTCGATTGGTTCATAAAAAAGCCCTGTATTGCCGCGCTTGAACTATCTATTGTCTGTTGTGTAAGCCGTCTTCAAAACCGCGCGCCGTTGCCAGGCGGCCATCGGCGCGTAAAGTCCAAGCATACCACGGGATTCAATTGATGCCAGCGCACGCGCTGATTCTGTGTGCGGCTGTCCACGCGCTGAAAATACCTCGCCCAGCGTAGCAACCCTGCTACAATCGCCCCTCAAAAAAATGACAGCCTGCCGTGATTCGTCCCAACCCCGAACAACAACGCGCCATTCGCCACGGCGACGGCCCACTGCTGGTGCTGGCTGGCGCCGGTAGCGGTAAGACCAGTGTCATCGCGCGCAAAATCGCTTATCTGGTAACGGAGTGCGGTATTCCCGCCAAACATGTCGTCGCGGTGACCTTCACCAACAAGGCGGCCCGGGAAATGAAAGCGCGGGTTGCCCGGTTGCTCAACGGTTCTGCCGCCCGGGGTCTGACCGTATCGACTTTTCATTTACTCGGCCTGACCATTTTACGGCGAGAAATTAAACATTTGGGCTTTAAGTCGGGCTTCTCCATTTTTGACGCAGACGACGCCCGCAGCGTGCTTCAGGAACTGATGTTGCGCGAATCGGATTTCGACGCGGACTACGTGAATCTGGTGCAACAGCAAATTTCTCAATGGAAAAATGCACTCCTCGATCCCGACCAGGCGTTATCCCTTGCCGAAAACCAAGAACAGCAAACTATCGCCGCTGTCTATGCCCATTACCGACGTGCGCTAAAAGCTTACAACGCCGTGGACTTCGACGATTTAATACTCATTCCGGTAATGGCGCTACGCAACAATGTTGAACTGCTGCTTAGCTGGCAACAGCGGATTCGTTATTTGCTGGTGGACGAATACCAGGACACCAATCTCGCGCAATACGAACTGGTCAAACTGCTGACCGGAAGCCATCAACGTTTTACGGTAGTGGGCGACGACGATCAATCGATTTACGCCTGGCGGGGAGCGCGCCCCGAAAATCTGGCCCAATTACAACGGGATTTTGCCGATATTGATGTG
The DNA here is from genome assembly GCA_041635095.1 of Porticoccaceae bacterium. Classification (GTDB taxonomy): domain Bacteria; phylum Pseudomonadota; class Gammaproteobacteria; order Pseudomonadales; family Porticoccaceae; genus JBFJKD01. Next base: position 2,358 of record JBFJKD010000049.1, on the reverse strand, counting down.
ATCAAACTGGAACAAAATTACCGTTCCACCGCAAGAATCTTGCGAGTCGCGAATCAGCTGATTGCCAACAACGAACACGTTATCAGCAAGTCCCTGTGGAGCGATCTGGGTGAAGGAGAACCCATTCGTCTGGTGCGTTGCCAAAATGAGGACACGGAAATGGAACGGGTCGTCAACGATATTATCGAACAGCGACTGCGCCGCAGCTGCCATTTTCGCGACTTCGCCGTGTTATATCGCGGCAATCATCAGGCCAAGCTCCTCGAAATGAAATTGCAGAGCCAGGGAATTCCCTACGCCATCAGCGGCGGCACATCGTTTTTTTCCCGCGCTGAAATCAAGGACACTATGGCGTACCTGCGCCTGCTGGTTAACCCCGCTGACGATAATGCGTTCCTGCGTATTATCAATACCCCGCGCCGCCAGATCGGACATGCCACTCTGGAAAAATTAGGGGAATACGCCACCCGTCGCCATATCTCCCTGTTCGCCGCAATTGACGAACTCGGGCTGGAAAATGACGTCCCCGCCGCCAATCTGCAACGACTCAGGCAGTTTAAAATCTGGTTTAACAAGGTCGTTCGCAATTGCTATCAAACGGATTCCGTCAGTGCGCTGCATGAAATGCTGGACGATATCGGTTACGAAGCATGGCTACATCAGAATGCCACCAGCGCGGCCGTGGCGGAAAACCGCATGAAGAATGTGCGCCTGCTGATTGAGCAATTGGGCAACACGTTGCGCGACAGCGACACGCTGGAAAGTGACGATACGCAACACGGTATTGAGAGCGCCATCGGCAAACTGGTGCTGCGCGACCTGCTGGATCGACACAGTGAAGAATCCGCAGACGACAAAGTGCAGTTGATGACCCTGCACGCCGCGAAGGGGCTTGAATTTCACCACGTATTCCTGATCGGTATGGAAGAAAATTTGTTGCCACACCGCAATAGCATCGATAGTGGCGACGTCGAAGAAGAAAGACGGCTCGCTTATGTTGGTATCACTCGCGCCCGCACGACACTCACCATCACCCTGGCAGCAAAGCGTCGCCACTTCGGAGAGATCGTCGAAACAACACCGAGCCGTTTTCTCGACGAGCTACCGGCAGAAGATATGGTGCGGGAAGGTTTTGGCGAAGTGCTGTCGGTAGAAGAGCGCAAGGAAAAAGGCCGCGCGTCGTTGGCCGCTCTGAAGAATCTGTTCGATTAAACCCCCGCGTCACTGGGCAGACTCAGGGCCGCAAAGATCTTTGCCCGACAATTTTTACGGCGCGACCGCGGCAACCGCCAGCTGGGTGGACAAATGCACGCGGCTGCCATTGAGTCGCGCCAGTAACTTGGTATGCTTTAAACGATCGAGCACCGGCCCCTTAACCTCCGCGAGATGCAAACGAATATTCCGATTCGCCAACGCGCTTTCAAATTCCTCCAGCATTTCCAGGGCGCTGGCGTCCACGTAGGCGACGCCGGAAAACACCAGCACCACGTCGGTTAATTGCTCCTGGTCGACGACCAGATCCAGCAACATGGACTCCACCCGCGGGGTGTTGGCGAAATAAATATTTTCATCCACCCGCACCAGCAGGACATGTGGCCAGGTTTCAACTTGATGGCGCAGAATATTTCGAAAGTGCTCGGTACCGGCAATACGCCCCACCACCGCGATATGGGGGCGACTGGTGCGATACAGAAACAGCAGCATGCCCAGTCCCACGCCAATTAACAGCCCCTGCTCTATGCCCAGCGCCAGAACCCCAACTAAGGTAACTGCCTGACCAAGGCCGTCGCCCCGATCGTAGCGCCAGGTGTGTCGCAGCCCGTTAAAATCAATTAATTGCCACACCGCAACCACAATAATTGCGGCCAGCACGGCTTTGGGCAAATCCGCCAGCATGCCGGTAAACATAAACGTCGCCAAACCGACCCAACAGGCCGTCACAATCGCTGCCAACTGAGTATTTGCTCCAGCATCGTAGTTGACCATGGAGCGGGAGAAGCCTCCAGCCACCGGCATGGCACCGGCGCAGGCGGCAGCCAGATTAGTTAAACCCAGCGCTCTGAATTCAGTATCGGGATTAATCTTTTGCTGGCGACGAAAAGCCAGTACTTTGGCAACTGAAATGCTCTCCACATAGCCGATGGCTGCGATCAACACCGCAGACGGCAACAGGGTCAGCCAACCGGACTCGGACAAAAACCCCAGCGACAACCCCGGCAAACCCTGAGGTACGCCGCCCACCACCGCCACATGCCACTGAGATTTGGCGTCTAGCATGACTGCCGCTGCGATGGCCAGTACCACCACCACCAGTGGCGCAGTACGCCCCATAATCGCCGCCGACCCGGAGTTGATACC
>JBFJKD010000048.1:0-11090 GCA_041635095.1 Porticoccaceae bacterium | reverse complement strand
TATTTATGATTGAGGGCATTTTTGGTGAAAAATGGGCGGCGGCTTGTTTTAACCACCCCGTCGCCCATTGAACTGGGGACGGGATTCTGAGCTCCCCCAATTAATAGTGTTACCCTACCTATTAATGATGGTCCATAACAAGAATGACTAGCACTATAACAACAATCAATAAAACAACACCCATGACGTTCTCCCTTGTTGGTTAAGTCCTGATCTGTGCAACAATTGTCGGCCTGATCAGGCAATCGATTTATACACGAACCCAGCACCAGCCCTCAGCCAGAAGTACTGTTTGGTACGGAGGTAGCGGCCTCTGGCCAGACCACCCGGCGACTATTTTCGACTCGGGATATCATCGCCACTTCTGTGTCGCAACAGTAACTTAAACGAAAGCCATAATCTGTGCGCTAACGTACGCAGCAGTGCGGGCAGCTGTTATTATCAAAAGGAAGAAACCGTATCGACCACCGGATCAGCAAGTAAATATTAAGCTGCAGCGTGCGGTACTAGCGTAGACGTTGCGCAACTCACGCAACTCAAAGAAAAGTAAAGCGGCACCAACAAATCTCTGCATGGTAAGCATTAAAATGCATAATATAATCAGGACACCGGACTGGCACCCGCTGCTCGGGGCGAGTGCCCGACCTCATAGATGAAAGCGGGGTCGGGCCTTTTTCAATGACGACAGGGCTAGTGAACTGTCTTATCAAGATTCAGGCTTATCAAGATTCAGGCTTGTCAGGATTTAGGTGCCCCGAGCACCAACTCGCCATCTACAACAGGGATACTGTCGCCAGGGCGTTGATCCATGCGTACTTTGCCCTCGCTGTCGCCAAGCTGATAGCGGACATCGTAACCGATGATCTCCTCGTGGCTATCGGTGACGGTGTGACACCTTCGTTCAGATGTGGTGTAGGTGTTCTTGGTCTGCATATTTTCCTGGGTCTTGTTGCCAGCATAGCCACCCGCCACCGCACCAGCGGCAGTAGCAACTTTTTTACCCGAGCCACCGCCAATCTGACTGCCAGCCACGCCTCCGATAATGGCCCCAGCCACTGTGCCTATGATCTGATGCTGATCCTTTACCGGTTCCTGATGTGTCACGGCGACGTCCTCACAAACCTCGCGCGGCACTGAACGCTCTCGGGTAACTTCGGTAACTTCGAGTACTTTGGCGGAGTCTGGGCCGGCATCGGATTTAAGCATACGGTAACCCCCGATGGCGCCGGCGGCCGAAGCCAGCACTACACCGACGACCACACCGGTAATCGTTGATTTGTTCATACAATATTATCCTCCGTGTTGCATTCTGTAATGGTGCAAGTTGCCACTCTTTATCCTTACCCGAGTTTTACCCCACTCGGGTAAATTTGGTCCGGCAAGTACTATTTGCACGCTTACGGCGTTCGTGGTTTCCTGCCTGTAACAAGCATTGTCCTCCTTACCCAAGGACGGCGTCTGTGCGCTTGCACACTTATCGGCAACTTGATGTTTTTCATAACATATTTGCCAGAAATGACGGAAGACGGGTTGGGCTACCTCAGATTTATTTGCCCACCAGCCCGGCGATGTTAACGGTGCCCCGGACAAATAATTGTGTCCTGCCAGCCAAGCTGTTATTTCCGGATGAAGCGCACGTGCGAGTATGGCACAGGACATATTTTACGGCTGTATTTTTAGAAGGGTAGTATCTTTGTACTCAAATTGCACTCCGCTCAGCAAAAAATTTATTACCATACGGCAACCAATCCGCCGCACATGAACGCCGCAAACTGGCGCGAGCACAAAATGCCGGGCAAGTCTAAACAACAGAATTGAGCCAGCTCACCCAGGAGACCACACATGACTTCGACATATTCACGTATAGCCACCGTAACGGGGGCCACCTCCGGTATCGGTGAAGCCACGGTACGAAAATTTGTTGATACCGGATACGCCGTGGTGGGAACCGGGCGCAATGCCGAAAAATTAAAAGCAATGGAAAAGCAACTGGGCGAGGCCTTCTGCGGCGTACCCGGCGATGCGGCTGACCCCGCGGTGCTCGAACAATTATTCACCACCGCGCTTGAGCGCTTTGGTGGTGCCATTGATATTGTGGTGGTAAACGCCGGGCGCGGATTGGGTGGCTCCGTGAAGGACGCCGACCTGACGGAATTTGAACAGGTGCTGAAGGTTAACGTCAGTGGCGCGCTTGCGCTGTTGCAAAAGGCGGCGCAAAAAATGCTGGGTTCACAGGAAAAGAGCTACCCGGCAACCGCCGCGGATATTGTGGTGATTGGGTCGGTGGTGGGGCGACATATTTCTCCGTTCAGCGCTGTGTACGGCGCTTCCAAGTTTGCGGTGCACGCGCTGACCGAAGGTCTGCGCAGGGAGGTGGGGCCAAAGGGCATTCGCGTGACGCTGATGGAACCGGGCGCGGTGTTAAGCGGGTTCCAGGCCGGTGCGGGTTACAGTGACGAAATGGTGCGGGGGTTCGAGAAAAGTTTTGGCCCGCTGCTGGTGGGGGACGATATCGCTAACGCCATTCATTTCATTGTGAGTCAGCCGCCCCACGTGCATATCAGCGACATTGTAGTACGGCCCACACGGCAGGATTATCCCTAGCCCTATGCGGAGATAAATTATGACCGCACAACGCGGGCTTGTGGCGGACCATTGCTATGCCATCGATCGACGCCCGCACGGGTGAAACGGCTAGCAGTGGCGCCACTTCAAATCCCGCCAGGGCAAGGTGTTGCGCAGTGCAGAGCGGTCAGTATTTGACGAAGCGTCTGGACTTATTAAAGAAATTCGCGCCTACTATGCATCACCACGGGAAGTCAACCGAAGGACCTGAGATTGGGCGGCTTCGACTACGCGGGGCGCGGCTACACCGTGTTTTCGCCGCGCAAATAACCGGGGCACAAACGGGTCTTGTTCTGCCGTCACCTCGGCGCACAACCCGCGAATAACGATGGACAACGTCGGCAAACCCACCATAAAAGGATTGCCGGTTTTCGCATAACAACGGAGGTTCAAGAATGAATAAATCGATACTTACGGGTCTGGTCGCCGGCGTGGCATTGGCCTCGGCAGTAGGGGCGATCGGCGGCTACCGCATGCTTAGCAGCAATCCAGGGCCTGCATTCGCGACCGTGCTGGAAATTAAAGACGTGATCAGCGATAGCACCGTGCCGCGGGAGGTGTGTGAAGATGTTGTGGTGACGCGGCAACAACCGGTGAAGGATCAGCACCAGGTAATAGGCACAGTGGCAGGCGCCATTCTGGGTGGTGTAGTTGGCAATCAGATTGGCGGTGGCTCGGGTAAAAAAGTTGCCACCGTCGCGGGAGCCGCGGCTGGCGGCTATGCTGGCAATAAAACTCAGGAAAACATGCAGGCCAACAACACCTACACCGCCACCGAGCGTAAATGCCGCACGGTGATGGATACCCACAGCATCATTACCGGCTACGACGTGCGTTATCAGTTGGGTGATGTGGAGGGCACTGTGCGTATGAAAGAAGCCCCTGGCGAACGCATTCCAGTGGTTAATGGGGAGCTGGTATTGAGCTCACCCAAGTCCTGAGCAAGTCGTTGACCGGGCCCGATAGCGGTAAACTCGATCGCGTTCTGGCGGCGCAGCGCGCGGCAAATGCCGAACGCGATAAAAGCTACCGGGAACGGGCCCTCAAACTCTATCCATGGATTTGCGGTCGCTGCGCACGGGAGTTTTCCCGGGCCAATCTGCGGGAACTGACCGTGCATCATGTGGACCACAATCACGACAACAATCCGCCCGACGGCAGTAACTGGGAGTTGTTATGTGTGTATTGCCACGACGAGGAACATGCGAAATACACTAATTTTGAACGCCATGGCAGCGTCGCGGAAGCGGTCGTCGCGCCAGCTAGCCACTCACCCTTCGCCAATCTGAAAGAAAAAATGCAATCCCTGAAAGAAGAAATTCAAACCAAAGACTGACGGAGTACACGGCGGTAAAACCGCGATAATTGAGTAGCCTTGATCCGCGAATTCGATGCATGGCATTAAGTTTTATGACTCGACTTTTACGCCTTTTAGCCGGATAACATGCGTATGGAATACCGCACCCTCGGCACCTCCGATTTAAAACTATCCGCAATTGGACTGGGCGGCAATGTATTTGGCCCACCGCGATTAGACCTGCAAACGTCGATTAGAAATATTCACTTCGCGCAGGACCAGGGCATCAACTTTATCGATACCGCGGCCATCTATGGTCAGGGCGACAGCGAGGCATTTATCGGCGCTGCAATCCAGGCGCGGCGCGAGCAGTTTATTATCGCCACCAAATTCCACCTGATGAAGCTTGCCGATGGAGAATCGGCGCGACAGCGGATTCGATCCCACTGCGAAGCGAGCCTGACCAGGCTGCGCACCGATCGGATTGATTTGTTGCAGATTCACTTCGTAACACCGGGAATTCCACAGGAAGAGATACTGCGAGCGCTGGACGATTTAGTGAAGGAAGGCAAAGTCCGCTATCTGGGAACCTGCAACTACAGCAGTTGGCGCATGCGGGATACGCTACACCTCTCGACGGCGCTAGCATTAGAGAAATTTGTGTCCTGTCAGAATCAGTACAGTTTGTTACACCGCCATGTGGAGCTGGAAACGCTGCCATTTTGCAGAGAATTCAATTTTGGTTTTCTGCCCTATTTTCCACTGGCCGGTGGTTTTCTTTCGGGCAAATACCAGCCCGGTCATCCCGCGCCGGAGGGTTCGCGAGGGGCCAAAGGCAGCCCCATTATCCGCATTAGTCGCACTGAAAAAAATGAAGCCCTGCTGGCCAGACTCAGTACTTTTGCGCAGGACCACGGGCACAGCATGCTCGAACTCGCCATCGCCTGGCTGCTGGCCGAACCCGCCGTTACGTCCGTTATCGCTGGCACCTCAAACCTGGAGCAAATCGCGCAGAACGTTGCCGCGCAATCCTGGCGTTTAAGCGCGGAGCAGAAAAAACAGGTTGACGCGATAGCCGCCTGGGACGGGACCGGCGAAAATATTGAGCTAGACCCCGCAACGTTTATGTAATGCAACGTACGGACGAACCACCTGTTACTCGATGGATTGTTGCGCGGACTTTTCCAACGCATCCGCCCACGTGAAAGGCTTTTTTGCGTCTGCATCAGGACGATACGTACGTTGTAACCCCTGCAGGAAGTTACGCAAAATTTGATCCTGACACACACGATAGTGACGGTGGCCCGGCTTGCGAAAAAATGCACTCAGCTCGTGCTGACTAATTTTCGATCCCGCCAGCGTCAATATCGACAGCACATCGTCAGCCCGAAGATTCAACGCAATTTTTAGTTTATTAAAGATAATATTGTTGGTTAGACGAGATTCCGGAACCGCTGGCAACCCCTCTTTTTTGCCGCGTCTGTCGTTAATCAGGCCATTCAGAAAAATCGCCAGCTCGCCGTCGGAACACTCCACAAACCCAGGATCGTCGTCTTTTTTTAACCAGTTACTTATCTGTTCACGGGTGACCTTATGGTCGGCCAGACCAAACAGAGCGATCATCTTCGTGTCGTTATAATCGAAGATATAACGCACGCGGCGCAAAATATCATTGTTAATCACCAGGGACTCCCGGATCGATTACCAGCCACTTCCGCCACCAGGCGGATACCGTCCTTTTGAATGACAATAAGGCGTTTTTTGTACAGCCCGCCGAGCGCTTTTTTAAACGCGCCTTTGCTCATACCGAACAGATCTGCAATCAATTCTGGCGGCGATTTGTCGTGCACCGCTGCAAATCCGTTTTGCTGTTTGAGATAACTCATAATGATATCTTCGTATTTGTCGCGGGCTTGTCGACCGCCCTGTAAGCTTAAATCAATTTTACCGTCGGGCCGAATGTATTTGATGTAGCCCTTGATATACTGACCAAAACTCAGGCGCTGGTGCACATCATCTTTATATAACAGGCCCCAGTGACTGTGATTGATAATGGCTTTAAAACCGAGATCGGTGGTATTGGCGATAATTAAATCAACTGGCTGCTGTGGTGCGAAATTATGCGGCCTGTCATCGTCCAGAAAATAATCTATCCTGGACGAGGCGGTAATACGTTCATCCACCCGGTCCAGATACAGATACACCAGATAGTAGCGCCCGACCTCCATCGGTCGGTGTTGCTCCGCAAATGGCACCAGTACGTCTTTATCCAGCCCCCAATCGAGAAACGCGCCAACCGATGTGGTATCCACCACTTCGAGGTAGGCAAACTCGCCGACACTCGCCTTCGGTTTTTGGGTGGTGGCCACCGGCCGATCTTCGGAGTCGAGATACACAAATACTTCGACAGCATCCCCTACGGACAGACCACGGGGCAGGTATTTGCGCGGCAACAGCACCTCACCAATATCCCCGGCATCGAGATAGACACCAAATTCCACCATCCTGACCACGTTTAATCGGTGGGTTTTACCAATCGTTATCATCAAATGTTCTCTACGCCGGGCATCTGTGCCAAGGTTGTATTATAGCGCCCCTGTATCGTCATCAACGCCAACCCTCGCGCGCACGGCGGATATGCGCACGCATAGTAACGAGTTGATAATGAGCGCCACACAAACCGCTGCAATATCTACTCGACGCGGCGTAGCGAGGAACAGTAGGAAATTGTGACAGGGCGCGGCTTGCCAGGGACCGGGTGAGTCTCGCCTATCTGGAAACCATGCGCAGCTTTATACTGGCCGCCGAGGCAAAGCCACTGCGTGCTGCCTCTGGACTCGCACTGCCGGATCCTGCGCTCGCCTGGGCGGCCCGCGTCGCACTGGCCAAACGGCTGGCGGGCATCACGCAGGCATAAACACGCCATAAGAATAATCACGCCGTAATAAAAAAACATCTGACGCCTGGCTAGCCCTCAGTCCTGTTCGGACAGGCTTTCTCGATAGCCAGGATATTTGGGATTGGCGATTGCCAGCTTCGCCTGTACGGTTTTACGTACGTGTTGTGTAACCGCCTCGCGCTGATTATCCAGCTCACCGGAGCGAATTTTGGTACAGAGTTCGGCATTGAGGCTATCCAGCGCCGTGGGCATCGCCTCGTCCACTGCGGCATGGCCCAGTAAATTTTGCAAACCCTCCACCTCACTTCGATCCGCTCGCTCACCCAACGCCAACTCGCGCTCCACAATGCGCAGGATGCTGGCTGCGACCCGGCATTTATAACTGCTGGCACCGGACAACTGCGGCAGCACTTCCCGGTTTAAAAAGGCTTCCACGCCAGCCAGTAGTTCTGACGCGTTGGCTCTGTCCTGCGGCATAGTCAGGCTTCCTCAATAAGCTGAAGTAAATCAATTTCAGTTTCGCAGGCGCGACGCCCAATGGCCATATGTTCAAAAGAATCGATCAATCCTGACAGGTGTTTATAGGCCTGAAACATACAAATAATGCCCCACTTGAGGGTGCCGAACACTTCCCAGAAATGTACGCTTTTTGGATCGACGATACCGCCGCCAGCGTCCTCGTAGCCCGCAAACAGATCCTCCCGTTGGCCAAAGCCACCGACGGGATTTGCATTTTCGCCAAAGCGCCAGGAGCGCACGCACAGCCAGCCCAGGTCTTCCATACCATCCCCGATATGGGCGAGTTCCCAATCGAGTACCGCGCGAATACCCTGCGGGCCAACTACCAGATTACCGTTGCGAAAATCCCCATGGACCAGGCCGACAGTACGCTGTTTCGGACAATGTTGTTGGAGCCAACGAAACGCCAGTTCAAACGCCGGGTGGTACTCGCCGCGGCTTGCAGCGGTTTGTTTTCGATAAAACTCGCTGATGCCATCCAGCAATTCCCGGTAGTAGCTGATTAACTGATCCACCGGCATCTGTACCAAACCCTGTGGCAATGTATTCACATCCACGGCATGTAAACGTGCCAGTATCTGCCCACACTGTCGCGCCATCATGGTGCGCGCGTCCGCAAGCGCAGTGTCGCGCAGAATACGCGGCGCCAACACTTCGCCTTCAATGCGATCCATTACATAGCCAGCGCCGAGCGCGTGACCCTCCGGCAACGTAAAGTGCACCCGCGCCACGAGTCCACCGACGGCATATACCACCTGCTGCAATTCGGCCTCGGTGGTGCGATCCAGAGAATAGGCGGTCTTACCGCTGCGCCAACCACCTTGACTCCCTGCTTCGCTGTGGCCGGGATCGCGCCGCAAGATCAGCCCCCGACGCGTGCCATCCGCTTGTACCAGATCGAAGGACCAGGTTTCCCGTGATGCCCCACCGACCATTTTTTTAACAGCCTGTATTTGCCCACTGCAACAGTGTCGGCTGACTTCCTCGGCCAGCAGCGCGGCGACCTGCGCGCTATCGTCGCCGACAAGCGGCACCGATTCGGTCATGGGTTAGTTTGCAGCGTCATAATTACGAGGCCATACCGATCGGTTTACCGTCAACCATCTGGTCGAGATACTCCGACAACCCATAACCGACCAGGCCATTACAGCGGTATTCCGTCATGCCTTCGGTAATACGTGTCAGCAACTCGGTACCGTCAGCGAGGGTGCGGCGATTGCGCAGGGGAATCAGAGACATTACCCGCCCCTCAATTTTGTACTCCGCGTGATCGGTTTTGGCCCAGGCTGTGAGGGACGTCTGGTAATAGTTGTCATCCCAGTTTGATTCAATTTTCGCGTCGCGAATTAAATCGTAGCGCCCCTTGTTCAACACCATACCACCGATAAGTTTTCGGCCATCACCCAGGGTTTTATTGAGGCACATAATCGCGAAGTCCTCGCTAAAACTCATGGGCAACCAGCGATAAAATTTTACATTCTGCCAATAGCGCGGCCCCCAGCTGTGATCGCGCAATCCGAGACCTTCGATAGCGTAGGCCTGCCCACCCATAACAATTTTACCGACACCCGCAATGTGCTGTTCGTAGTGACCCACATAGAACCCCGCGTTGGGATTATTTTGCAACGCTGAGCCATCGGCGTTGACCGGTTCGCCGCCGTACATGGGTGACACGCCGCGATAGGTGAGCTCGACCGAGCAGGGCAGCCTGGGGTTGGCTTTAAAGGCTTTACCTGGGTCGATCATATCCTGGGGATTTTTTAGCAATAAAATCTCGCCGGCGTACGTAACAGTCAATCGCTCAAATGGCTTATCCACGACAAATTGCATACCACCGGCGTTAAACGCCTCATTATTGGCAATCGGCGCGCGCTGAAACATAAAGCCGACCGAGCCATCCGGTAAGTAAATACAAACCGTCATTTCCGCATAGCCTTCGTTGGCGCGATTACCAATGCGAAACCAGCCGCCGACGCGTCCCGCCGCATCGTAAATATTAAAATACATACTTTCGTTGAAGTTTTCGGCATCCCCCAGAGGGTGCATAAATTCATCGGACGGATCGAGCTTTAGATAAGCGCCTGCGGGTAGCTGCATTGCCATCTCTCCTGTGCCAGTTAAATTGTATGCTCGACTATTAAAGCTACGCTGACGACGCCTCGAGTTGCCGTGCGTCCAGAAATTTATCGTAGTGGATATGTCCTGTCGGCACCTGGTTGCGCTCCAGTACCGCCAGCGCCGCATCTATCATTCCCGGCGGTCCACACAGATAAGCGTGACAGTCGCGCAACTCGAAACCGACAGTTTCACTGGTCAAATAGTCGGTCACCAGACCGCGCTCGCCCGGCCAGCCCGACCCTTCGGGTTCTTCCGAAAGTATCGGCAGGTAGCGAAATGTCTCGGGCCACTGATCGCGCAGCGCCTGCATCTCCTCAGTACAATACAGATCGCGTTGTTGCCGCGCCCCAAACAGATACGTCACGGGGCGCCTGATTTTTTGTTGCGCGGCATCTTCGAGTATCGCCTTGATTGGTGCCATGCCGCTGCCACCGGCAACGCACAAGATCGGCGCCGTGTCCGGTCGCAGCCAAAAATTACCCGCCGGGCCGTGCAGTTCACAGGATTCGCCGACGCGGTCCTGTGCAAACAGCCAGCCGGTATAGCCGCCCCCCGGCACCTGGCGTACATGGAAACTCACGTCGCGGCCTGTGCTGGACGGCGCCGGGTTGGCAAACGAGTAACTGCGCGCTCGCGCAAATCCCGCCAGACCAATATCGGCAAATTGGCCCGCCGTGTAATTAATCGGGCGATCGAGCTGGACGTCCACCTGCATAATGTCGTGGGTCAACAGGTGAGCGCGGCTAATGGTGGCAGAAAACGTTGTGGCGGGATGAGTAACCTCTGGACCCGTGTTTTCGAGCTCAATAACAACATCGCCCTTCAACATACTTTGGCAGGCCAGAATGTAACCCTCATCAATTTCCGCCCGAGTCAGGGTGTAGGAAAAATCCCGTAGCGCCCGCACCTCACCCGCAACCAACTTGCAGCGACAACTGCCGCAGGTACCCACGGTACAGTGTTGCGGGAAATTGATGCTGAGGTCATTGGCCGCCTGTAATAGCGTACGATTTCTCGGCACGTCGAAGGTGACACCACCCGGGTTAAGGGTCACCGCACACGGTTGGTTGCGCGTTTTAAATTTTTCCAGCAGCTTGCGCATAGAAAAGCCGTTACGTGGAGGTATCCAGTGCGAGGATTATCGGCGCAATGCGCGCGTCGCGACAATCGGTGGGTAGATGCGGCATACATTGCAGTATGCAACCTGGCTGCGGTCAGACAGACAGGGCACTATCAATCGACCCGGCTGGAGGGCGACGACGGCCGTCAACATCAGACGGGCGCAGCCCTGCCCCACCCCGGCGGCACCAGCGCTGCATATTTTTCTGGAAGAGCCCCCGGCAGCGCGTAGGGCACCACGTCGCCTTTGTCGTAGTAAGCTTCGACAATCGGATGCATCACCTTGCGCCACAGGGGTGGAATAAACGCGATCGGAATCATCGTGAGGTAACCGTGGGGGAGACGCGGCGCGTCCTTCATCACCCGTAAAATCTGATAGGGTCGCCCGACATTCGCGTGGTGATCCGCATGTCGATCAATTTGACAGAACAGCATACTACTCACCGTGGCGCTATCGTCCCAGGCGTGGTTGGGACGCATTGCTTCATAGCTACCGTCGGGCAACTGCCTGCG
>JBFJKD010000047.1:0-11339 GCA_041635095.1 Porticoccaceae bacterium | reverse complement strand
TTCCCTGGACGATATAGATCTCGACGAAGAAGATCTGCTTTTTGCGTCCGATGCGGATGGCAGCGCAGATGGGGAGCAGGCGTTTGACGAAGATCAACAGGTCGATCCGCTGGGTGAAGCCGACATCTATCTGTCCCTTGGCAACTACGAGGAGGCCGAGGCGGTTTTGAGCCGTGCCCTGGCGGAGACCCCGGATGACGGCAGGCTGCATTTAAAGATGCTCGAACTGTTCACGGTGCAGGAGGATCTGGAACGCTTCGATGCTCATCTCCCAAATATGCGCCGACTCAACGATCCTGGCCTGGCGGTGGAAGCGGCTAAACTGCGCGCTGAATTGACTGGCGATTTGACACCCGCTGCATCGCTTGACGCGTCCTTGCGGGAACCTGATGAGGTTGCTGAATTTGAGTTTGCACTGGATGAGGAAACCCTGGATGCCGATCTGGATCTGGACGGGCATGAAAGTGCAGAGGAATTGGCCGATGAAGATTTCGATATTGCGCTAGATCTGGAAGCTGAACTGGCGGAGATGCAGCTTGATAAAACGCTCGACGATCTCGACGCTAACGTTGATGTGATTCCGGCGTCCGCTGCTGCAACTTTCGAGTTGGCGGAACATGACGCGCCAGCGGTTGACCTGGATATGCCGGTAGCGGATACGGCATCCGATCCGATGACCGACGAATTTGATTTGAGCAGTGATTTTGACCTGCTCGACAGCGGTGATGAAAGTGCAACGCAACTGGAGCTTGCCCAGGCTTACATCGACATGGGCGATCCAGAAGGGGCGCGAGAAATTCTCGAGGAAGTGGTGGAGCGTGGCACTGCGGAGCAACAGGACAAAGCTCGATCCCTGATGAATTCGCTGGCCTGAAAGTGGGGTCGTCGCGACCGGACGAGTGGCAGTATCGTCTCAATGGTCTGATTTCCGAAGATCGAGAATTACCTCCAGGAGTGGCGCGCATTGCGGCCGCGGTGGAATACGATGGCAGTGGTTTTTGTGGCTGGCAGCGCCAGGCCCATTGCGTCGGCGTCCAGCAAGTGGTGGAGGCGGCACTCTCTCGCGTCGCCGCGGAGTCCACTACGGTGGCTTGCGCGGGACGCACCGACAGTGGTGTTCACGCCACCCATCAGATCATTCATTTTGATACCCGTGCCGAGCGCAGTCCCCGCAGTTGGATACTGGGGGCGAATAGTCATCTACCCTACAGCGTGCGTATACATTGGGCGCAACCGGTCAGGGCTCAGTTCCACGCTCGCTTTAGTGCTACCTCCCGAACCTACCGCTACCTCATCAGTAATCAGGCACACCGCCCCGCATTGGGTCACAGTGGGCTGACCTGGGCAAAACATCCGTTAGATGTTGGGTTGATGCAGACTGCAATTAAGTCCTTGTTAGGCGAGCACGATTTTTCGGCGTTTCGTGGCGCGGGTTGTCAATCGTTGAGCGCGTTTCGCAACGTGCATCGGGTAGATGTCGCGCAGCGTGGTAATCTGGTGGCCGTGCAAATAACCGCCAACGCTTTTTTATTGCATATGGTACGCAATATTGTTGGCGCCTTAATGGTGGTTGGGCGAGGCGAACGCCCACCACACTGGGTTGCCGAATTGTTGGCCGGTCGTGATCGCACCCGGAGTGCCGCCACCGCGCCACCTAATGGCTTGTACCTGGTGGCAGTGGACTATCCGTCACAGTTCGGGATTGTACCACCGGTCCGAGGTTGCGGAGTTTTGGGGGACCTGTTCGGTTAACCGGTAGCGTTAGGTGCCGTTCTGTTTTTTTGCTAGAATTTGGCCCCACCATGGGGGGCGTTGTATCAATACCAGAGTTGCGGCCATCAAGGTCGCGAGAACGAGAATCAAAATATGCGGCATAACCAGTGTCGCAGATGCTCTAGCCGTAGCGCACGCCGGTGCCGATGCCATCGGGCTGGTGTTTTACCCGGCCAGTCCACGCGCAGTTGAACCAGACCTCGCGGCCGACATTATTGCGGCGGTAGGACCTTTTGTTACAACGGTGGGCCTGTTTGTCAATGCCGACGCGGTGCAGGTAACCCAGACATTGGAGCGGTGTCCCCTGCAGGTACTGCAATTTCACGGCGACGAGGACCCCGAATACTGTGCCCAGTTTGGGCGCACTTATCTTAAGGCAGTGCGTATGGCCGACGGACTGGACCCGGTAGCAGAAATGGGTCGTTTTACTGCGGCGAGCGGTTTTGTGTTTGACGCCTGGCAACCCGATCAATATGGAGGTACCGGGCAGGTATTTGACTGGCAGCGACTACGCCAGGTTGAAACCGGCGCCGTGGTGGTGGCCGGCGGTTTGGACCCTGGTAATGTCGCACAGGTGGTGCGCAGCTTGCGGCCATACGCCGTTGACGTGAGCAGTGGTGTCGAGGTGGCGCCGGGGCGCAAGAGTACGAAACTGATAGTGGAGTTTGTTGCGGCGGTGAAGTCTGCTGATGAACTGTGCCTGTAATCAGCGCAGGGTGTGACGCGGGCACCGACGCCACATTGTAATTATGTGATTGACAGCATCGGGAATTATTGATGAGCTGGTTAAGTAAAATTCGGCCGACGGGCCTGGCAACACAGAAAAAAGACCGCACCAAAAGCGTACCCGAGGGTTTGTGGACCAAGTGTCCGCGGTGTAGTGCGCCGCTGTACCGACCAGAACTGGAGAGGAATCTCGACGTGTGCCCGAAATGTGATCACCATATACGGATCGGCGCGAGACGCAGACTGGATATATTTCTGGATGCGGAGCATCGCCAGGAAATCGGTGTTGATATCGTCGCTGTTGACCGGTTGAAGTTTCGCGACACCAAAAAGTATAAAGACCGACTATCCGCCGCACAGAAGTTGACCGGCGAAAAGGATGCTCTGGTTGCCATCAGCGGCCAGCTAAAAACCATGCCGGTAGTCGCCACCGCGTTTGAATTTGCCTTTCACGGCGGTTCCATGGGGTACGCCGTGGGTGAAAAATTTACCCAGGCGGCGAAACACTGTCTGGAGCAGCGTATACCTTTGGTATGTTTCGCTGCTACTGGTGGAGCGCGTATGCAGGAGGCGCTGGTGTCGTTGATGCAAATGGCGAAAACCAGCGCCATTCTCGAGCGTCTCCGGCAGGAAGGTATTCCCTACATCTCGATTATGACCGATCCGGTATACGGTGGCGTGTCCGCCAGTCTTGCCATGCTGGGGGATATTAATATCGCCGAGCCGGGCGCACGTGCGGGATTCGCAGGCCCCAATATTATTGAGCAAACGATACGGCAGAAGCTGCCGAAAGGGTTTCAGCGCAGTGAATTTTTACTTGAACATGGCGCGATTGACATGATCGTTTCCCGGACCCAGCTGCGCAACACCGTCGCGAGTCTACTGAGTAAATTCACCCACCATCCCGAACCGGAACCCGGTGATCGCGATTCCGACCTGCGCGACAGTGACACCGCTCCCGCTTGACGGCTGGCTGCAACTGCTGGAGCAGCGCCACCCCAGGGAAATTGACCTGGGTCTGGAGCGGGTCGGTACAGTTGCCACCCGTTTAGGTCTTGCTAGCCCCGCGCGTCAGACCATTGTAGTGGCCGGCACTAACGGCAAAGGTTCCTGTGTGGCGATTCTCGAACATCTATTGCGCCAGATGGGCAAGACCGTGGGTTGTTATACATCTCCCCATCTGTTGCGCTTCAACGAACGCATTACGCTGCGTGGTGTACCGGTTGACGATGCGCAACTGGTTACTGCATTTGCGCGGATCGAGCAAGCGCGTGGTGTTATCAGTCTCACTTATTTTGAATTTGCTACCCTCGCGGCGCTGTGGGTGATGGCCCGGGCGGACCTGGATGTGGCGTTATTGGAAGTGGGTTTGGGGGGGCGCCTGGATGCGGTAAACATTATCGATAGCGACGCGGCCATTGTAACTTCCATCGATCTCGATCATCAACAATGGCTGGGCCATACTCGGGAAACAATAGCACGAGAAAAAGTCGCGATAGCGCGCCGGGGACGCCCGTTGATATGTGGTGATAGCGATCCGCCGCAGGCCTTATGCGATTATCTGGCGGGCTGGAATGAGTTCGCATATTACCTGGGTCGGGACGGCTTTAGTCTGAATTCCGAAAACGATACGTTGACCCTGCGCTGCAGAACACCGCATGGCGAAACTGTGCGTTACCCGGCGTTATCTGCCACGCACATTCCCCTGGCCAGCATTGCCTGCGCAGTGCAGGCCCTGATTAGCATAGGACACAGCCCGACGCGTGCGCAATTAAGCCGCGCGTTAGCAGGAGTGCGTATTCCGGGGCGCATGCAATGGCTCACTGCAGCAGGCTCCGGAGTGGTGCTCGACGTCGCGCATAATCCAGCGGCGACGGCGTTGTTGAGCCGCCAATTAGCGCCACTAAAACGCGGGCGTCTACTGGCGTTGTTTGCGGCTATGGCGGACAAGGATATTCCGGCAATGGTGGCGTCTCTGGCACCACTGGTGGATCGCTGGGTGCTGTGTGGGTTGCCGGATGTCAAACGTGCTGCCAGCCTCAGGCAACTGGCGGCCGCGTGCGACGTGCTCGGGTTGGATGCTGAATGCCATGCGGACGTGGGAACAGGTTATACTGCCGCTGTGAACGACATGGGCGAGCAGGATATTCTCGTGGTGTTCGGCTCGTTTTATACAGTGTCGGCGGTGTTACAGCTGCATCGGTAGCAGGAGGGCGCGGGTGGGTAGCAGGGTTGTACAACGGTTGGTCGGCGTTGTCGTACTGGTGGCGCTGATGGTAATTTTCCTGCCCATGGTGCTCAACCTGGACGGCACCCATCGAGTAGACACGCGCAGCAAAATTCCTGCTAAACCGGTGCTTGAACCTGTTCAGATCGCAGAACCGGTGCGGGTGGAGGGCGTGGCAACACCCAAGTCTGACGAGCATATATTCCAGGTTCCTGACGACGCAAACGTGGCGCAACATCCTGTTGACGAAACCCCTGAAGAGCCGGCTTTGAACGACGCAGGGATTCCCGTTGCGTGGATTCTGCAGATCGGTAGTTTCAAGGAAAAAGGTAAAGCAGACAGTCTCACGCAGCAACTTTTGGAGGAGGGTTACAAGGCCTACAGTCGCGTCGGGAGTAGTGCCGAAGGCAGTGTCTATCGCGTGTATGTGGGGCCCAATATTCTGAAAGAAAAATTGCTGGAGGATATGCAGGCAATCGGAGAGCGTCACCAGATTAAACCGCTGTTGCGGCGCTTTGAACCCTGATTCTATTGTCGCGGTTTGCGCGCGAACAAAATCGACGCCTGCGCTTGGGGTAAATGCATGAACTGGGCAGACTGGGTAATAATTTTTATCGTTGCGGTATCGGTATTGATTGGCGTAGTGCGCGGGTTTGTGCGCGAGGCGATTTCAATGCTGACCTGGGGCGCGGCATTTGTCGCGGCAATGTTGTTTCACGCAATGTTGGCGGTGCGGCTTGAGTCGTTAATTACAACCCCGTCACTGCGCTATGCGGCGTCCTGGGTATTGGTGTTTGTGGCGGTACTGTTACTCGGGGCGCTGATAAATTTTGCGGTCGGTCAGCTGGTTAAGGCGACGGGTTTAAGTGGCACGGATCGCCTGCTGGGTATGCTGTTTGGCGCTACCCGTGGATTGATTGTAGTGATGGCGTTGTTAGTTCTGATGCCGGAAGTAGTGCCTGTGCACCAGGATGCCTGGTGGCACGATTCGTTTTTAATTGCACATTTTTTAAATTTTGAAGATTGGGCCAGGGATACCGCGGCGGGCATTTTCGGTGCCGTAAAACAGTTGTTATAGGGGCGCGAAAGCTATGTGTGGAGTGGTTGGGATTGTTGCGAAGAGTAACGTAAATGTAAAACTCTACGACGCGCTTACCATGTTGCAGCACCGCGGTCAGGACGCTGCGGGCATTATGACTTATCACGCCGGTCAGCTGAATCAGCGCAAAGATGTTGGTCTGGTGCGGGACGTATTTAAACCCCGCCATATGGAGCAATTGCGGGGCAATATGGGGATTGGCCACGTGCGCTATCCCACCGCCGGTAGTTCGGGTCCCTCACTTGCACAACCATTTTATGTGAACTCTCCCTACGGTATTTGTATTGCTCACAATGGTAACCTGACCAACTCTCGAGAGCTGCTCGAACACGTGTTCAATACCGACTTACGGCACGTCAACACAGATTCTGATTCGGAAATATTGCTTAATGTCTTCGCCCACGAGTTACAGCTGCAGAGCAAGCTACAGCCGGAACCGGAGGATGTTTTTGCGGCTGTCGAGCGGGTTCACGGCCGTTGTCGCGGTGCCTACGCAGTGGTCGGCATGATCGCAAATTACGGATTATTCGCGTTTCGCGATCCGCACGGTATTAGACCACTGATTTTCGGTTCGCGGGAAACTACGCGTGGCCGTGAATATATGGTGGCCTCGGAAAGTGTCGCACTGGATGTACTGGGGTTTACCATCGAACGCGACGTGGCACCTGGTGAAGCAATATTTATCGACGTTCAGGGCAAGCTCCAGGCACGTCAATGTGCAGCCAATCCCGAACTGGTGCCCTGTATTTTTGAACAGGTGTATTTTGCCCGGCCCGATTCGCTGCTGGACAATATTTCCGTGTACAAGGCGCGGCTGAGAATGGGCGAACGGCTTGCGGAAAAAATATTGCGTACGCGCCCCGATCACGATATCGACGTGGTAGTTCCGGTGCCGGATACCAGTCGCGTGTCCGCCCAGGCGATGGCCGAAACCCTCGGGGTGAAATTTCGCGAGGGGCTAATGAAAAACCGCTACATCGGTCGTACATTTATTATGCCCGGCCAGACCGAACGAAAAAAATCCGTGCGTCAGAAATTGAATCCCGTCAAGCTGGAGTTCCAGGACAAGAATGTGTTATTGGTAGACGATTCCATTGTGCGCGGCACCACCTGCCGGGAAATTATTCAAATGGCCCGGGATGCGGGCGCGCGCAGAGTATATATGGCGTCGGCCGCACCGCCAGTGCAGTATCCCAATGTGTACGGGATCGATATGCCCTGTGCGCAGGAGTTGGTGGCCCACAATAGAACTGTGTCGGAAGTCGCGGAATTAATCGGCGCCGATTGGCTGATCTATCAGGAGATTGAAGACCTGATCGCCAGCGCTCAGGAAGGGAACGCACAAATTAAACGTTTTGAATGTTCGGTATTTACCGGGCAATACATTACGCAGGACGTGAGTGCAGACTATTTACAACGTCTCGAAACGGAACGTAACGATGGTGCCAAAATGCGTAAGCATGGCAAATCTGGCGGGGAGGAGGGTGAGGCGATCGGACTGCATAATTCTTCCCATGGAGTTAACTGATGGCAACTGACAAAGCGCCCTCCGACGAGCATCCACTTGCGGGCGCCGCGCTGGATACGTTGGCCATTCGCGCCGGTTATCGGCGCACCGCGGAGGGCGAACATAGTGAAGCTATTTTCGCGACCTCGAGCTACGTATTTGCCAATGCCGCGGAAGCGGCCGCGCGCTTTACGGGAGATTCGCCCGGTAACGTCTATTCGCGCTATACCAATCCCACTGTGCGTACCTTCGAGGAGCGCATTGCGGCACTCGAAGGCGCTGAGCAGGGCGTTGCAACTTCATCGGGTATGGCCGCTATTCTCAGCACCTGGATGGCGCTCCTCAAGGCGGGTGACCATATCGTGTGTTCGCGCAGCGTGTTTGGCACCACCACGGTCCTGTTGAACAAATTCATGCATAAGTTCGGCGTCGACAGCACGTCGGTGTCGTTGACCGATTTAAACGCGTGGCGTGCTGCGTTGCGCCCCGAGACCAAACTACTGTTTGTGGAAACCCCGTCCAATCCGCTGTGCGAGGTGGCGGATCTGGTTGCGCTCGCGGAACTGGCTCACCAGCAAGGCGCGCTGCTCGTGGTGGACAACTGTTTCTGTACACCGGCGTTGCAGCGTCCGTTGGAGTGGGGCGCAGATATTGTGGTGCATTCCGCCACCAAATATCTGGACGGACAGGGTCGCTGCATGGGTGGCGCCGTCGTGGGGCGGCGACAATTAATGGAGGAGGTGTTGGGTTTTCTGCGTTCGGCCGGCCCCACCATGAGTCCGTTTAACGCCTGGGTATTTCTCAAGGGCCTGGAGACATTGCGCCTGCGCATGGACGCGCACGCCGCAAATGCGTTGCAGGTAGCGCAATGGTTGGCCACACATCCGGCGGTGGAGCAGGTGTACTACGCCGGGCTGGAAAGTCATCCCGGGCACGCGCTGGCGACCCGTCAGCAGAGCGGCTATGGCGGTGTGCTGTCGTTTCGCGTAAAAGGTGGACGGGAGCAGGCATGGAGCCTGATTGACAATACGCGCATGCTGTCGCTCACGGCTAATCTTGGCGATACCAAAACCACTATTGTGCATCCCGCGACGACAACCCACGGGCGCCTGTCCGCTGAGGAGAAAGCCGAGGCGGGCATCACTGAAAACCTGGTTAGAGTCGCGGTGGGCCTCGAAGCCGTGGCGGATATTATTGCCGATCTGGACCGGGGTCTGGCCGCACTGTGACTGGTCGTCAACGCCCAGGGAGAGCGCCATCTGTATCTGCCGACGTTGTACAGCGATGTGCAGGTAGTGAGTAGCAAGGCATGAGCAGCGTACAAAAAGCCGCAGAAGAGGTGATAGCCAGTGTCGGCACCATTGTGGTCGGTAAGGGCCACCAGATTCGTCTCGCGCTGACCTGTTTACTGGCTCGGGGTCATTTACTGATTGAAGACTTACCGGGCATGGGCAAAACTACCCTTGCCCAGGCGCTGGCCGGCGCCCTGGGTCTGAACTATAGCCGCATTCAATTTACCAGCGACCTGCTACCCGCCGATATCGTCGGTGTGTCCGTCTACGACCGCAACAATGGTGCATTCGAGTTTCACCCTGGCCCGGTGTTTAGCAATCTGGTGCTGGCCGATGAAATTAATCGCACGACACCCAAAACGCAAAGCGCGTTACTGGAGGCGATGGCCGAGGGGCAGGTTAGTATCGAAGGAGAGACGCGACCTTTACCCACGCCGTTTTTTGTCATTGCGACGCAGAATCCCAACACCCAGTTTGGTACTTTTCCGCTGCCCGAATCACAACTCGATCGATTTTTGATGTGCATTGAGTTGGGTTATCCCGATCCCGCGATCGAGCGCCAGTTGTTAAGCGGTGTCGATCCGCGTTTGCGCCTTGCACAATTGCAACCCAGTATTACCGCTGCGCAATTACTCGAAATGCAGGCCCTGGTGGGCGCGGTGAAAGTCAGCGAAAGCCTGATTGATTACGTGCAACGACTGGTTGCGTACACCCGTGGCGAAGAAGGCTTTGAGTTTGGTTTGTCGCCTCGTGCGGCTATGGCCGTGGTGCACAGTGCGCGGGCATGGAGTCTGATCCATGGCCGACAATATGTGATACCGGAAGATATTCAGGCGGTGTTTTTGCCGGTGGCAACGCACCGCCTGTTAACTCGCGACCGCAGCGGTGATCGCGTTGGTATATCGTTACTGGAGCGTGGTTTGAATAGCGTGGATATTCTGTAGGCGCAGCCAACGGTGATCACACACGGCGGCGGCATCAAAAATTATTTCCGACAACGTTTCGAGCGCTGGATTGAGCGCCGCTTACCGCCCGCCAAATCCATTCAGCTCGACAACCGCAAACTTTTTATTTTCCCCTCCCGTGCGGGCCTCTATTTTACTGCGGTCGTGCTGGTGGTCTGGCTGGTGGCCACCAACTACGAAAACAACGTGGTCTTTGGTTTCGCGTTTTTGATGATTGCGCTATTTGTAGTGGCGATTCACCACAGCTTTTTTAATTTATCCGGGGTGGCAGTCACCAGCGTGCGTAGCCGTCCGGTCTTCGCCGGTCAGCCCATGGCGTTCGAAATAGAATTGCAGCAACGCGGGCACCGCTACCGCGATAGCATACAGTTGCACTATGCGGGTGGCGATTCCGTGGTGGTCGCGCTGCCCGCGACAGAGATGGTGCGCGTACGTCTGGCAGTACCGAGCGCGCGCCGTGGCTGGTTGCGGCCCGGTAGATTAACCGTAGAAAGCCAGTACCCGTTTGGCTTGCTGCGGGTATGGACGCATCTGAACCTCGATCAACGGGGCCTGGTCTACCCGGCACCTCTCGCCGGGCCGCCGCCCCTGGCAACCCATGCAGGGCGGGGCGATGGACCTTTGCTGGTTGGCGAAGGCAGCGAGGATTTCGTCGGTTTAACGCGTTACAAGGTGGGGGAATCCCTGCGTCACGTGGCCTGGAAGCACTACGCGCGGGAGCAGGGCATGATGAGCAAACATTATGCGGACCCCGTCGACAATGAAATCTGGCTCGACTGGGCGGCCTTTACAGGGCTCGATCAGGAGCGGCGTTTATCTCGGCTGTGCGACTGGTTACTCACCGTAAGTAATACCTCCAGTTTGTATGGCTTACGTCTGCCGGGGATTGAAATTTCACCGGCGACTGGCAAGGCGCATCGCGATCAGCTGCTCCGGGAGCTGGCGCTGTTTGGCGTTGCGGCCGACGAGGGGCGATTCTGATGTTGCCGCCCTGGCAAATTCCGCGCACCGGTTTATTGTGGCTGTTGATTGCGGTTGTAGTGGTGGTCGCCATGCACGCCGAACATCTGCCAATATGGATCAGCGCCGCCGCTGGCATTGCGGTGGTTTGGCATATTCAGGTCTACCGCGGCGTGTGGCGATATCCGGGCAAATGGGCAAAATTCCTGCTGCTACTGTTGTGCGGAGCGGGGTTGCTGATGGAGTACCGCAGTCTGTTGGGAGTGGAGCCCATGGTGGCGCTATTGCTCAGCGGTTTTATTTTAAAATTACTGGAAATGCATCACCGCCGCGACGGATTGATTGTGGTGTATTTGGCATACTTTGCGGGGATCGTACAGGCCCTCTTTTACCAGACCATCGGCACGGCCCTGATTATATTGCTATCGCTGACGGTGACCACCAGCGCCCTGGTAGGTTTAAATCAGTCCCAGGAAGGTCAGCGCTGGTTCAAACCCGTGCGTATCGGCGGACTTGCGCTTTTGCAGGCGATACCACTGATGATT
This sequence comes from Porticoccaceae bacterium, assembly GCA_041635095.1. GTDB lineage: Bacteria > Pseudomonadota > Gammaproteobacteria > Pseudomonadales > Porticoccaceae > JBFJKD01. Next base: position 245 of record JBFJKD010000047.1, on the reverse strand, counting down.
GTTTTGTTTATGGTTATGCCGCGCCTCGGCTCATTGTGGGCGGTGCCTATGCAAAAGCACGGCGGCGTGACCGGGATGAGTGATCGCATGTCCCCGGGTGATCTGGCGCGACTGGGGCAATCCGCCGAACTGGCATTCCGCGTGGGGTTTGCGGGAGATATTCCGTCCCAGCGGCAACTTTATTGGCGTGCTCTGGTACTGTCCAGGTTTGACGGTCGCACCTGGACGCAGCTGGGCCCCTGGGG
>JBFJKD010000046.1:0-11496 GCA_041635095.1 Porticoccaceae bacterium | reverse complement strand
TCCAGCAGGTGTTGACCAAAAATCTGCGCAGAGAACAGAAACGCCCGAGTGCGGTTGATACTGCGAATAAAAATATTTTTGTCTGCACCCACTACGAAGCGAAACACATTGGACTCCGAGTACAGACGCTCCTCGCTGGTGTTCGCAAATTCTTCACCTTCGGTCCATGCTGTCTCAATCCGAAATACCGTATCTATTGCCTGTGAAAAGTAGTCGATAGACCCACCCAGTAAAGTAACTCGCGGAAAATACATATCGAAAGCGATCAAATAATCCCGGGGCGCTGCACCACTTTCACCTGGATGTCCTGGAAAGATTGTATCCGCAGGAAACTCCTCGCCGAGAAATGGATTGATGGCGGGCACTCGTCCACCGCGCAGGGACGGGAGTTGTGAGCGATAATTCATGGCGTTCAACGACCAGCCAAAGTCCTGCAGCACGCCTTCGACTTTGAAGCCGAACTGCGTGTTGCTCAAGCTCCAGGAAGGCATATTGACGTCTCTCAACCCGATCACATGGGGGCCAAAATCCGTAGCCAGAAAGCCGCCACCGAAATTGGACACGGTGCCGCCGTTTTCCCACAGATTGCGCATGCCGCGAAAAAGGCACCCAGCGTCCAGAATTACATTAGGCGTGCCGCATTGACCGAGATTGTTAGGTCGGAATTTATCGAAGTTCCATACCAACTGGAAATTCAGATCGTCGAAAATTCCGGTGGCGCCGAGGCGTAGATCGGTGCGTAACATCCACATGGGAATCCGGATATCTTCCAGTTCGTCGTAGATATTGTTGCGGGAAAAATCCACCGGGTTAATTATGTCGAGAACGCGAAACAGATCGGTGCGGCCCCAGACAATCTGTTGTTTGCCCAGGCGAAAACCGAGAATATCGTCCTGTCCTACCGGCAGCGAAAAGTCGACGTACAGTTCGCGAATAAAATCGAGGCGGTCACCGAACAGTTCCGGTGACGCCAGTTCATCTTCGTCGGCGTCCATATAATCATTAATACAACCGCGGCTGTCCTTGTCGCAGGGGCGCACGGGTACGCCGAACGTCACACCACCGTCGGCAGAATGCAGGTGGGAACCTAAAACAGCGAGCCCTTCATTGGGATTGATTCCGGTGTCAAAGCCGAAATTATTTGTTGGGGGCAGGTTAAAAGGAGGTAACTGGGCGGTGTCATAATTAATGATGCCTCCTCCGTGCGGCACGCTGGGCGGGCCGATGAGAAAATTTTGCAACTGAATCGGACCGCCGGCCTTATCGCCATACTCGTCGTCATTTAGCTGATACACCCCGTCGTGACTAACCCGAAAGATGCCGTTAATGCTGACGCCCCGAAAAGGTCCAACCTGGCCGATGTCTTTCAGGCCTTCCAGTTGAAAACCGTTACGGAATTTTGACAGCCCTGCATCCTTGCGAAAATACGTTGCATTTTCCGCAAACCCGGACCACGCAATATCGCCTGCGTGGGTAGGCGCAGTGATTTGGGCGAGGCCAAGCGCCAGGGTTCCAGCGAGCAGTAACCTGTAGTGTGAGCGTGCTAGTTTCATGTTATCGACTCCTCCAGTTATGGTTATCGTCTTTCTTGCAAATTATTGGGAACATCTTCTATCGTCGGGCTTGCGTTGGTGGATTACGCCCTCTTCGTCTATGAACAGATGGGTGACAAATCGGGGTTTGAACACTAATACCCAGGAGGGCACCAAGAGCAACGCGGCCAGGGCGTTCAGTATGATCATCACACTGAGCAGCAGGGCCGCGTCTGCCTGGAAACGTAGATCCGATAGAAATATCCACATAATAATGCCGGCTATAAGAGTTAATGCCGTGAACACAATGGCCAGGCCGGTAGTTGAAATGGCGCGCTGTACCGCGTCATCCAGACTGGAGGACTTGGTGACTTCCTCGCGAATCCTGTCCATCATGTAAATCGAATAATCTATCCCCACGCCCACGCCCACCGCGATAATTGGCACGGTGTTGATGTTGATGCCGATGTGCGCCCACCCCATGTAGGCGTAGGTAAGACTCGTCGCGAAAAACATTGTAACGAACATCAGAAAACCAGCGTGTAACGACGAGTAAAACAACATAACGGATAGAAAGATTAGACCAAAAACCACGGGCAGGACGGTTTTGTTGGTATCGAATGCGGCTTCGTTCATGGCCGCAGTGACACCGATAGTGCCGCCCGCCAACCGCAACGTAAGTCCATCCACCGAGTTTTCATGGTCGGCGATCCATTGTTTGGCCATATAGATAGCGCGACGGATGGTTTCGCCACGATGATCTTTATAGAAAAAAACCAGGTTGGCGATTCTGTCGTCCGGGTCGGAAAATTCCTTTAGCGCGCCCGGTATTGGGCTGGATGCCATATAGGTAAACATAAGCCCGCCCACGTAGGATTCGTCTCGCGGTATCTGCTCCCAACGGGGATCGTCGTTGTGCAGTAAGCGGTTAATTTGTTTAATCAGATCGGGGAGTCCTTTGGCGCCGCCAACTTCGGGGTCGAGCAGCATATGGCGTTCAAAATCCTCCAGCGCAAGCAGTACGTCCGGACGCTTAATCCCGCCGGGATCCCGGTGTTCAGCGACGATGTACAATTCCTCTGAGCCAGGGAAGCTGTCGTTGATGGCTTTGGACGAAATGTTGTAATCGTGATTCTGGTAAAGAATGGGCGAGCCGGGTTCGGATTCACCAATGGATACTTTACTGGCCAGCAAGATGCCGCCGACCAGTAGTGCCGCAGTTACTGTCAGCAATGCGCGTGGCGCATAGACCACGAGCGATGCGCAAGCGTTACCCAGAAGATGCAGTGCGTTTTGCCTGAGTGCGGTTTTAGAGGGTTTCGGCAGCACGGAGAGCAGCAAAGGTACGGCGATCAGGACATTTAAAATGATACAGATCGCCCATACGGACGAGTAATGTGCGAGTTTCGTATTGAGCGGAATGGAGCCAATGGAAATTACAAACAGACCAATTGCGTCGGACACTACGCCCAGGCTTCCGGGTCGAAACAAACTCTCGAAGGTGCGTCGCGCGGCGACCGCACCGTTCTCGTGTTCGTTGAGTTCCGCATAATAGCGCTCCACCAGTTGCACGCCGTGGGACATGGCCCGAGCTGAAATCAGGAATGGAATCACCAGGCCCAGTGGATCCAAGTTGTAGCCAAACAGGGAAATAATACCGAGTCCCCACAGGGTAGATACCATGACGGCGCCGAGGGGTACCAGTACCCCGTAGGCGCTGCGAAAATGCAAAATAAGCAGTGTGATCATAATGACTGCGGTGAACGCAAGGATTTGAAAAATCTGCGCTTTATATTTGTACGCCCAGCCCACCAGTACCGGTTGTCCGGTGGCGTAAATAGTTATACCTCGCGCGGCATGATCCTCTCGCAATTCTTGCAACTGGCGAAAGGTGGCTTCGTAGTCCAGCGCACCCTCGTTGAGCTGGGCCTTGACTAGCGCGGTTTTCTTGTCGGGCGATACCAGGGAGCCGTAGACGCGGGCGTTGGCCATGACATCCAGCCGCACCTGATCCAGTTGTTCCGTAGTCAAAGCGAGATTTAGCGGTTCGTAGTACGGTTCGGAGTTAATATTGCCCATTTCGGTGAGCCATATTTTCCGAGTTGTGCGGTGCGTCAGGCTGGTCACCAGGTTGTGGTTGACGCCGGGCAAGCTGTCGACTGCCTGGGTAACATGGTGAATCACCGCCAGAGTTTCGTTGGTAAAAATATCGCCATCTTCGACTGCCACACCTACTACGATAACGTTGGCGCCGCCAAAATTGTCCTTAATTTCGTTATGCAGGTGAATATAGGTATGTTCCTGTGGCAGCAGGTCTGCGAAATCCGAATACATTTTCACGCCGGGGATTTGCAGTGCAAAAAAAATGGTTAGCAGGATAATCGCCGCAAGATAAACGCGCGGGTACTGAAACGCTGCGACTTCAAGGCGGTGAAACAATTTTAAGACGCGTGACATGGTTGGTTCTGCTTTCTTCACTTCGTGGCGCTCGCCAGCGGCGAGCGGAGTGTGGCGTCCAGGGGTAACGCAAGTAATGTCCCTTTCCCGCCAACGACAAATAGTGTGTTCGCCAAAACGACACCTGCGCGCAGATAGGTTGGAATCTCGGTGGGGACCGGTCGTCGTAGCCATCGCTCCTGGTTAAGGGTAAGCAGGGTGCTTTGATTACCTACGGCCAAAAGGCCCGCAGGGGTATCGATAAAGCCGTAGATGGGCGCATCGGTTTCAGTTATTTGCTTATACCAGGTTTGACCACCGTCGGTAGTCGCCATGATTAAGCCGTTCAGGCTACCTGCCCAGCCGCGCATTGCATCCTCAAAATGCAGTGTCAGAGGATAAAAATCGTTTTGAATGGGGTCTGGCTGTTGCCAGTTTGCACCGCCGTCCTGAGTCGTCAGGAAAACGCCGAATTCTCCGGCCGCAAAGCCCTGGTCGGCGCTGGTAAACGTAATCGAAGTCAGCATCGCATCTTCACCCAGCGACAGGTCGATCCAGGTTGCGCCGCGATCTGAGGTATTTATCAGGCTGGAAAAGCTGCCGACCAGCCACAGCGTATTGTTGGCTGTACAGGTGATTGCCTGCAGATCCTCTTCAAACGGTATCGCCGCGTGCGTCCAAGTCACCCCGTCATCCTGGCTATGCCACAAGCCGCGCTCATAGGACAAACTCGCCAGTGTTCCGTCCGGGCAGGTCGTCGCGTCGATGAAGTTGGGTTTCTCAGGCGCAAGTTGCGTTCTTTGCCATTGATCGGTTGCACTAACCTTGCGCAGTATCAGACCATTATTGCCAAAGACGATGAGAGTGTCCGCAGCGGAGCGCTGTATAGTCAATAATTGATCGGTGCGTCGAACAACTTGGTCCCGTTCTTGCCCTACGCCGGACAAGTCGAGCCGCGCCTCGCAGCCGCCCACCAGCAGCGTGGTGATCACAAGCCTCCACAGGTGTTGTAAACCATAGCTGTTGCGTTGCGCGTTGTGTGGTAGGGCCGATCGTCGAGTGTTCATGTTGTATACAGTCGAGCCTCGGGATGTTTAAACAACAAAGATACGGTTACCAAAACAGCAGGCAAGCCCCGTGCCCCGTCGAATTAATACTCCAGGGTAGGGAAAGCGACTGACCTGTTAATCCCAGTGCGAGAACCGTGCCAGAATTCAGCGCAATAACCGAGAACCGTGTCGAAACTTTTTTGATGTAAAGGGGCGGGTGACTACCCAAGATAGACGTTTAACCCCCTGAATTATAAGAATTATATTTTTCAAAACGTTAGGAGAATGTATATTGGGCTGTTGTGGACAACTCCCGCCGTAAAAATTTATCGTGTTGAACCAAGATTTAGTTATGATTTAAATATCTATTTGGTTATATCTGAGCGCTCGGTTTTATTATTTGGTTAAATTTGTCGGAGGCGCCGGGTGATGGCGTTTATAACCAAAAATGGCGAGCAATTTGGCGATAGCTGCCAAAAAATGCAGGTGTAATGTCCGTGGGTGTGAAGGGTCGACGGGTTGAATTTGATTATTTGACGAACTCCTGCTGGGCTAGAATTGGTTGTTGCGGGCGATACAGGCTGATCTCTCTGGATGCTATCCCAAAATAATCAACCGGTTAGCTAGCGTGCCCGGGGTTTTTTACCCGATATGCGACCAGCTGGCACGTAAAATGCTCAGTTAAATGCCAAGTTGTGGAGAGTTGGGATTACCCCCAGCGCCGCGCCTGGTTGCCTGCATCGTCAGGTACGGCATTCGTGTAGTCCATCGAGAGGCCGACTGAGATACGGTGGTGTAACAGTCGTTTAATCGAAGCATCCCTCGGCATGGCATCAACCCTGTCGTTTGTCAGAACTTAACTGCGATGAGCGAGAAAGCGGTAGCAAGAAAGTATGTGTCGATAAAGCGGGTGATCGACAATAAATTCGTGGAATTTAATTTCGCGATTGGCGATCCCACCCTGTTTGTCGAGTTGATATTGCCGGTGGCTGCGTACGCAGAGTTTTGTGAGGCCAACGACGTGATCGAGATGAGCGCGGAGCAGTGTCAGTTAGTTGAGAGCGAAGCAGCCAGGTGGCGTTATGGGAAGGATGCCGAGCGGGACTAAAAATTTATTGATCAGGGGCGACAATTGCTATGTCCATTGAAATTAAAACCACGGCCCTGCAGCCGGTACGTAACACGTTCGCCAATATCGAGCGTCGTTTCGGCGACAAACCGGCGTCACGATATCAGGAAGCGTCCTACGATTTGCAACCATCGGCCAATTTTCACTATCGTCCGTTGTGGCAACCCCAGTACGAATTGAACGATGTACGGCGCACCGCGATTGTGATGCGGGACTGGTACGATGTGCACGACCCGCGCCAGTACTACTATGGGTCCTACGTGCAGGCCCGGGCAAAAATGCAGGAAACTGCAGAATCGAACTACGGCTTCTTCGAGCAGCGCGATCTGGTCAGTCATCTCACGGAACACGTCAAAACTCAATTGATCAGATATTTACTGCCCCTGCGCCACGTGGAGCACACGGCCAATCTAAACAATGTCAACGCCTCCGCTTACGGCTACGGCACTACCCTCACCCAGGCATTTATGTTTGCGGGGATGGATCGCCTCGGGATTGCTCAATATCTATCCCGTATTGGCCTGGTGCTGGATGGAAATACCGGCACGTCGTTGGCGCAGGCCAAAGGCTATTGGATAAATGAGCCGGTCTGGCAGGGGGTGCGCGCCTACTGTGAGGAGACGCTGGTGGTTGCCGACTGGTTTGAAGTGGCCGTGGCGCAGAATTTTGTTTCCGATAACCTGATGTGCGATCTGTATTACAGCCAGTTTGATCAATGGCTGAATCAGAATAACGGACAGGATCTTGGTCTGTTAACCGAGTTTATGCGTGTCTGGTACAAGGATATATCCCGCTGGCTGGACAGTGTTCTCAAGACAGTGGTCGCGGAATCGCCGGAAAATAAAGCGCAGCTAGAGACCTGGGTCACACACTGGCGCGACAAGGCGGTCCTGGCGTGGACACCTGTTGCCGACGCCATGCTCGGTGCAGGGGCCATGACCCAATCACTGGCGGTGCTTGATGCGAGGCTGGAGCGAGCCGGTTTGTTCAAGTAACAATGGCGCTATCTTTCGAATTAAAAGGATAACTCTATGTCAAAAGTTTATATCGCGTTACAGGATACCGATGATGCCCGCTACATTATCGCTGCGCTGGAAGAAGATAACCCACAGGCGGTGGTTATTCATCAGCCGGCCATGACCCGCGTGGAATGTGAAGGGGCATTGATGTTAAAGCGTGCCACCGTAGAAGAAAAGCTGGGTCGCGATTGGGATGTTCAGGAGCTGCAACTGAGCCTTATCAGTCTTGCGGGTAACGTGGATGAAGACGAAGAATATTTCCATTTGTTCTGGAAAAGTTAATTCGAGGGCCAAGAAATGACCACCAAAAAACTTAATATCAAAGACAAGTATCGTTTGCTGACTCGCGATCTCGACTGGGATTTTTCTTACCAGGATCGCAAAGAGGCATTTCCTTACGAAGAGTTCGAGGGTATCAAGATCGTCGATTGGGATAAGTGGGAAGATCCTTTTCGTATGACCATGGACTCCTACTGGAAATACCAGGCTGAAAAAGAGAAGAAGCTGTACGCTATTTTCGATGCGTTTGCCCAGAATAATGGACACCTGAATATTTCAGATCCGCGCTACGTGAACGTAGTGAAATTGTTTCTCACAGCAGTAACGCCGCTCGAATATCAGGCCTACCAGGGCTTTGCCCATGTTGGTCGACAGTTTGGTGGTGTTGGCGCGCGGGTCGCGTCGCAAATGCAATCCATCGACGAGCTGCGGCATGTACAAACGCAAGTACATGCCATGAGTCACTACAATAAATTTTTTGATGGGCTGCATTCGCCTGCCCACATGCACGATCGAGTGTGGTATCTATCGGTGCCGAAATCGTTTTTCGAAGACGCGCGCACGGCGGGGCCATTCGAATTTCTGGTGGCAGTGAGTTTTTCGTTTGAATATGTGCTGACCAGCTTGTTGTTTGTGCCCTTTATGTCCGGCGCAGCTTACAACGGCGATATGGCCACTGTAACGTTCGGGTTCAGTGCGCAATCGGATGAAGCACGCCATATGACCCTGGGTCTCGAGGTGATCAAATTTATCCTCGAGCAGCACGAGGATAATGTACCCATCGTGCAAAAATGGATTGATAAATGGTTCTGGCGCGGTAATCGTTTATTGTCGATTGTGTCGGCAATGATGGACTATATGCTGCCCAACAAGGTTATGTCCTGGCAAGAGGCATGGGAAGTGTATTTCGAGGAAGGCGGTGGCGCTTTGTTCAAGGATTTGGCTCGCTACGGCATCAAGCCACCCAAGTATTCCGAGCAAAGTAAAATCGAAAAACAGCATATTTCCCATCAGTTGTGGTGGACTTTCTATACCCACGGTTTTGCCACGGCGTTCCAGACGTGGATTCCCACGGATCAGGAAATGGACTGGCTGAGCGAAAAATACCCGGAGACGTTTGATAAGTACTATCGCCCGCGCTGGGAGTACGCGCGCCAGCTTGAGGAAAAGGGCGAACGGTTTTTCTTTCCTGGATTGCCAATGCTATGCCAAACCTGCCAGATTCCAGCGGTCTTTACCGAGCAGGACGACCCGACCATGACCACCTATCGTGCCAGCGACTACAAGGGCGAGCACTATAATTTCTGTTCCGATGGGTGCAAAGATATTTTTGACGATGAGCCGGAAAAATTTGTGCAGGCCTGGTTGCCGGTGCATCAGATTTTCCAGGGTAACTGCGGTGGGCCGGAGGTGAGCGACATACTTGCGGATTACTACCAGTTCAATGTCGGCGCGGACAATGCGGATATGAAGGACTCGGACGATATGCAGCGCTGGAAGCAGTGGAAGGGCGTGGCCTGATCAGATCGGATCAGATTAATGCGAGGGCGGTACTTCATCAGGTCCGCTTAAAATAAATGTAGTGTTGGAGAGTTTGGGTATGGCGGTAAAACCATTGCACGAAGGATACATCGGCGAGGTCAAAGATCGCGTTGAAAATTATGGTGGCAACTATATTGTGCACATAGGGTGGGATCATCACATGCTGTACGCTGCACCCCAGGCATTGGTGCTGTCGCCGGATTTGCCGTTCGCGGAGTTTTTGCACAAAGTGATGCCGGAATCATTTGGTGCCCACCCGGATTTTACGACCATTGACTGGTCCGGTGTGCAGTGGAAGGTGGATGGCGCGGCGTTTGAACCAGTGCCAGAAAAAACTCTTAAAGAACTGGGGGTGGGACATAAATCCGTCATCAGATTCGACACGCCTGGGGCGATGGGTATCGGTAATGCAGGTGTTTGAGCGCATGTGTGGCGAACCTGGCCTGCTGACGGCGTCGGATTCCCGGCAGTATTGAGGTGAAACTGTGAAGGCAGGTGTCTATTTACACCAGATTGCACCCGCCAGCACGATTACCAACTGCGCCTGTTTTCAGGCGGGGGATTCGCTGCGCTGGCTGAGCCATACGGCCTATCGCACCCAGGAGCTTGCCGATGGCTGGAATGCCAGAGGATTTGTATTTGGCACATTCGAGCGTCAGACGTGGGAGAACGATCCGGCGTGGCAGGGCTTGCGCAAACTGATTGAAAACGCGCTTACCAGTTACGATTGGGGTGAAAGCTTTTTTAGCACCAGCTTGATTGCCAAGCCGATTATCAACGCGGCTGTGTTGGGTGGGTTGTCGCGCCTCGCCCGGGAAAATAACGATATGTTGCTCGATCTGCCGTGTCAGGCCCAGTTGCGCGATGCGGAGCGGCACTCGCGCTGGGCCAAAGCCGTGGTTGACATGGCGTTGACGCAGCCTGGCAATTTTGAAGTACTGGCGTCGTGGAAGGATAAGTGGATGCCGCTGGCGACGGAGGCGGCCGAGCAGTTTGGCGAGGCTCTGAGTGCCGGTCTGGGCGAGCGTGCGGTAAAGCAGGTTGTGGCTTTGCATAACGACCTGGGCATTTAGCGCCGGGATTTGGAGTAACCGCATAAGTCGTCGATGACGGCCGCGGAGAAGGAGCGTATCACCGTATGAGTTATCAGGTCACCATCGAGCCCACCGGCGACATTATTACGGTGGGAGAGGGGCAAACTATCCTCGCTGCGGCGCTGCGCCAGGGTGTGTGGTTGCCATTTGCCTGCGGGCACGGAACCTGCGCCACCTGCAAGGTGCAGTTGCTGGAAGGTGAGGTTGATATCGGCATCGCGTCGTCCTTCGCCCTGATGGATGTGGAGCGCGAAGAAGGTAAAATACTGGCGTGCTGCGCGATTCCGCATACCGACGTCACTATCGAAGCGGATATCGATGTGGATCCCGATTTTCTGGGGCTGCCGGTGCGGGATTTTACCGCCACTGTGATCACGCTGGAGCCGCTGTCGCCGACTATCAAAGGATTGGTTGTGCAACTCGACCGGGATATGGATTTTCAGGCGGGCCAGTATATTAACCTTACACTGCCCGGGATTGAGGGTTCCCGCGCGTTCTCCATCGCCAATCCCCCCAGCGAGAAGCGGCTACTTGAACTGCACGTGCGACTGGTTCCCGGCGGGGCCGCCACTACGTTTGTTCACGAAACCCTGAAGCAGGGTGATGTGCTGGCCCTGTCGGGTCCCTACGGGCAATTTTTTGTGCGCAAATCCGACCCGGGCGATGTTGTTTTTATTGCTGGGGGTTCTGGCCTGTCTAGCCCGCAGTCAATGGTGATGGATATGCTAGAACAGGGCGACAACCGTAACATTTACCTGTTTCAGGGCGCGCGCAATCTCGCCGAGTTGTACCACCGCGAACGGTTTGCGCAACTGGCGTCGCAGCACGTCAACTTTACCTATATCCCGGCCCTCAACGAGCCCCTGCCGGAGGATAACTGGCAGGGTTTCAAGGGCTTTGTTCACGAGGCGGCGGTAGCGCATTTCGCTGGCAAGTTTGCTGGCCACAAGGCGTATCTGTGTGGGCCACCACCGATGATTGATGCCGCGGTAACTGCATTGATGCAGGGGCGTCTGTTCGAGCGGGATATTCATATGGAACGTTTTCTTACAGCCGCGGATGGTGCTGCAACAGCCCAGCGCAGCGCGCTATTCAAACGTATCTAGGGCGGTGGACCAATTAACACCGGCCTGGAAAAATTTCGAGTAACCCTCCTCGACACGGGCGAGAGCTACTTGTGTGATGGCGACAGCAGTCTGCTCAAGGGCATGGAACGGTTGGGCCGCAAGGGCATCCCGGTGGGGTGCCGGGGCGGTGGCTGTGGTATTTGCAAGATAGAGATTGTGCGCGGTGACTACCGTTGCAAGCGCATGAGTCGCGCGCATATCAGCGTGGCGGAGGAGGCGCGGGGGGTGGTGCTGGCGTGTCGCACCACGCCGCAGTCGGATCTGGACGTACGGGTGTTAGGTAAAATAC
>JBFJKD010000045.1:0-11555 GCA_041635095.1 Porticoccaceae bacterium | reverse complement strand
CCCCCGTACTATCCTGCTGGCTACTACCCGCCCGGATACTACGGCCGCGAGTACCACCAGGATGTACATTACGGGGCCGACTGGGGGTCGTCCAGATGGCGTATTGGCGTCTATTACGGGGGCGACCATCCCAACGACCATAATAGCCACGGTTACGGTGGACACCATAGATCCGACTACGGTCGTGGTGCCAAGCACGGCGATAACCACTTGCAACCGCCTTTGCGCCGACCACAAGGGCGCAAAGTGCCGGGCAGGTTTGAGTAGATTTTAGCGGAGCGGTCTACTCTCTTTACCACCGCCGTCAGCACCACCACCGTCAGTTGATGTGGCCATAATCCAGATCGCCCAGTAACGACTCGCGAATATCGTCCGCAACGACTTTCCCCGCCAACAGATAGGCCGGGTGATCACAGCCAAACGCCAGACTTGCCCCGGTTTTCAAGCCGTGGATCATCGCTGGCGTTAACTCAAATCGCAGAAAATGTACCGCGGAAGTCTTATCCATTGTCGAACGGTCCATATCTTCATCCGCGATGGGGAAAACCTTGTCAAAACCATCGACGCGCGCCCACACTTTGTCCTCTATCCCCAATAACTGCGTCAACTGCTCCTGGCGTTCCGCCACGTCTTCATATTCGATCATAAACGTGGCTTTCCAGTTGCAACCGTCGGAAATTAACGGGTTATAGGCATCCAGTTCTTCCTGAATACCCGCCGCTTCGAACACCCGCTCAATGCGCAACATTTCCTGCACCTGATACTGAATGGTCAAACGATCTTCAAAACACAGTCGCGCGTGCTCGCCGAGAGCCACCTGGCGATGCTTCTTGTGGGTCAGCACCTGGTGACGAAACTCGGGACGTCGTTCGGCGTACTCTTCCAGGGACCACAAATCCTTACGCGATAACTTGTTCAATACACTCTCCTCAGCAATTTTTTCGGAGCTTAAACAACTACTCACAGCCCATAAGCTTTGCGCAACAGTGTCATGGGATGCTCTGGTTTTTCGTCCCGTTCAGCCAGATTCGCAATATGACTGGCCGCCATCGGGCAATCGCTCGCCAGGTGATCCGATTTAAGCTCGTTTACCTTGCGCACTACCGGCCGCGCAATTTTTACCGCTTTGTCGTAGGTTTCGCGCTTTACCGCATAAGTGCCATCGTGGCCGGAGCAGCGTTCCTGGGCATGCACGGTGGTATCCGGTATCAAATTGAGAATATCGCGAGTTTTAAGGCCGATATTCTGCACGCGTAAATGACAGGCCACATGATAACTGATATCTCCCAGGCCTCGCGCAAACTGGGTATTCAGTGCCCCTGCTTTGTGGCGTAAAAACAGGTATTCAAACGGATCAAAAAAAGCTTTTTGCACCTTGCGCACCGCCGCATCGTCGGGAAACATCAACGGCAGTTCCTGCTTGAACATCAGCACGCAGGACGGCACCGGCGCAATCAGGTCATAACCTTCGTCCACCAGCCTGGCCAGCACTGGGATATTGGCTTCCTTGGCGCGCACCACGGCGTCCAGATCTCCCAGTTCGAGCTTGGGCATACCGCAACACTGCTCTTTGGAAACCACTTCGATATGAATGCCGTTGTGCTGAAACACCCGGTAAAAATCGTCGCCCAGATGGGGGCTGTTGTAATTGCCGTAACAGGTGACAAACATCGCTACTTTACCGGTGGTATTGCCCGCGCCTACCGCGGGAATCGTTCTGGCCAGTGTCTTGACCCGTTTGCGCAGCGTTTTACTGTGGTATTCAGGCACCGGTGCTTTTTCATGAACACCCAGTGTGCCCTGCAACGCCTTGCGGAACAGACCGTTGCGGTTGAGCGCGTTGACGGTAATATCCACCAGAGGGATTGTCGCCAGTTTACCGACCCGATCCGTACTGGTCAGGGTGCGATCCCGAAAGGACGCTCCCTGTTTCTTAAAGTTGAGCGCCTTGGCGCGTAGCATCAAATGGGGAAAATCTACATTCCACTCATGGGGTGGAACATAGGGACACTTACTCATGTAACACATGTCGCACATGTAGCACTGCTCGACCACCTTGTTGTAGTCGGCTGGATTTACGCCGTCCACTTCCATGGTGTCTGATTCGTCCACCAGATCGAACAGCGTCGGAAAAGAATCGCACAGGCTAACGCAGCGACGACAGCCGTGACAGATGTCGAACACCCGCTCCAGTTCCTGATTGAGATTATCGCGATCCCAAAACTGGGGTGTCTGCCACTCAATGGGGTGGCGCGTGGGCGCCTCCAGGCTACCTTCCCGGAATTTCGAGTCGTTACTCATAAACTGTCTCTTGTGGATCGGAAGTCACGGGGCTGCCACAACCCGCATAGCGAGCCCCGCGATAGTTTTGGACGTTAGCCGCTGGTTACCAAACTGTCAGGCGTCGAGACTATCCAGTGCTTTCTGGAAGCGGTTAGCGTGACTGCGTTCGGCCTTCGCCAGCGTCTCAAACCAATCGGCGATTTCGTCAAACCCTTCGCCACGTGCGCTTTTCGCCATACCCGGATACATATCGGTGTATTCGTGGGTCTCGCCTGCGATCGCCGCTTTCAGGTTGTCGGAGGTCGGACCAATGGGTAGTCCAGTGGCCGGATCACCGACGGCTTCGAGATATTCCAGATGGCCGTGTGCATGCCCGGTCTCACCTTCGGCGGTGGAACGGAATACTGCTGCCACATCGTTGTAACCCTCGACGTCCGCTTTGGCGGCGAAATACAGATAGCGGCGATTGGCCTGGGATTCGCCAGCAAAGGCGTCTTTCAGGTTGGTTTCAGTTTTTGTTCCTTTGAGAGACATGCTTCTACTCCTGATCATGATTATGGTAGCTCTGTGTGAGCCATTTTTTAACATCAGCCCTAGCGGCTTGTGCTCACCTTAGTGACTTGGCTACAATCGGTAAAGTGAATTTTTTAAATTATTTTGATCGGATTTATCGATGGCAATAAAACCCACGCTAAAACAACTAAAATATTTTTGTAGCGTCGCCGAAACGCTGCACTTTGGCAACGCCGCGAAAGCCTGTCACGTCACCCAATCCACCCTCAGCGCGGGCATTCACGAACTGGAACAGGCACTGGGTGTCGCACTCCTCGAGCGCAACAACAAATCGGTGATGATCACTGCTGCCGGAGAACAGGTAGTCGCAAGAGCCCGTCATATTCTGGCCGACGTCGACGCTCTGGTCGAACAGGCCGCCCAGTCACTGGAACCGTTTAGCAATCGCATCCGGCTCGGGGTCATACCCACGATCGCGCCCTTTGTACTGCCCGACGCGTTACAGCGGCTGCGGCAGGACTATCCACACATGCAACTACTCATACGCGAGGATCTATCGGAAAATTTGGTCAATCTGCTGCAGATGGGGAAACTTGACCTGATCCTCCTGGCGCTTCCCTACCCCATGACTAACGTCACCGTCGAACATCTATTCGATGATCCTTTTCTGCTGGCCTGCCCCAAACATCATCCTCTCGGTAAAATTAAGCATCTCAAAACTAAAGATCTCAAAGGCCATGACATTCTGCTGCTCGAACAGGGCCACTGCCTGCGCGACCACGCACTGGAGGCCTGCAAACTGATTGATCGCCAGATCTCGCTGTCGTTTGAAGCCACTAGCCTGCATACCATTGTGCCCATGGTCGCCAGTGGCGTCGGTGTCACGTTACTGCCACAGATGGCGGTCAACACCGGCATTTTGTCAGGCTTTGGCAATATTGACACCAAACCCTTCAGCGAAAAAAAGGTGTTGCGCTCCATCGACCTGGCGTGGCGCAAAAATAGTCCTCGAGAAAGTGAATACCATCTGCTGGCGACGTATTTTGCACAACGACCCCGCGCCAGCGAGGCCTGACTGCCCGCCCCACAAAAAACAAACCCCCGGCCATGGGTAATGACCGAGGGTTAGTCGTGATAACGTGTGCCGTCAGACCGGATAGGTCCGACGTCCAGATCGATCAGACCGGGGTAACGTTTTCCGCTTGCGGGCCTTTCTGACCCTGGGTAACTTCGAACTGTACCCGTTGGCCTTCGTTCAGGGTTTTAAAGCCGTCGCCAACAATAGAGCGGAAGTGAACAAATACGTCGGGGCCATTTTCTTGCTCAATAAAGCCGAAACCTTTGTCCGCGTTGAACCATTTAACTGTGCCAGTAGTAGTAGCCATGTTTAAAACCTATATATATAAAAAGTAATATGCCCTAAGTAAATAAGGCGGTTTAGCTGAGAAACGCTGGAAGCACATATGGCGACGGGACGAACAATATCCTACAAAAAACAGTCGTAACGGTGGACATAGAGCAAGCGTGAATCTTCAAGCTGGCGACACTATAGCGTAAAATTAGCGAATGTACAGTAGGGGATACAACAATTTTTCCTCTGTAAAACAGGAGCTTTGCGTCGCTGGATCAGGTGATTCCTTGGCTCAGGCGCGCGAAATTGTCACCAACTAATCAAGACTGGACAGCAATGCCGCACATCCATGCAACACATTGCTACCCACATTCAAGCCGCACGGCTCGCGCAACGGGACCCACCTGCCCCCCTAACTGCCCCCCTAAAAACCCTGTAAAAGCAGCCCGCAGACGACAGGCTGGCCGTTACCGCCGGCGGCTCTTCGGGGTTGTGGTACTGACTTCGCTGGGTGCGCTACAGAGTGTATCAGCCCAACCAGGCGCCCCCGAACGATACGTTATCGGCGATTTTTCTGCCGGTTCCATAACGGGATGGAGCGCAGTTACATTTAAGGGCACTACCCAGTACCAGATAGTACGTGATGGCTTCCAATCCGTGCTGCGCGCCACCAGCACCGACAGTGCCTCTGGGCTGGTGCATAAACAACGTATCGATCTAACGCGCACCCCCTACCTGAACTGGCGCTGGAAGATTGGCAACAAAATTGAAAATGTCCACGAAACAGTGCGCAGCGGCGACGATTACGCGGCGCGAATTTACGTGGTGATGGATGGCGGGCTGCTGTTCTGGAAAACTCGCGCTTTAAATTACGTGTGGGCCCACGGATCCCCCACCGGAACGATCTGGCCCAATGCCTTTGCCGGCAACAACGCCATGATGCTGGCGCTGCGCTGGCGCGACGACCCGGTCGATACGTGGCAAACGGAAAAACGCAATGTGCGCGCAGACCTCAGACAAGTTTTTGGTCGCGACATACGCTACATTGATGCTGTCGCGCTCATGACCGACACCGACAATACCGACGCAGCCGTTACTGCTTATTACGGAGACATTGTTTTTTCAAGCCATTGATCCTGAGTCAATCCTGAGTCGCCATGCCAGAATCGCAACCGGACTGAATAAAAACAACTTGAGCCCAACCCGCCAACTACCGCACAATCGCGACCCTGACCCCTGCCCGTCTTTTCAGTACTGCACTACCCAGTACTGCACTACTGCGAGTTAATTTCCAGCCAAACCTATGCCATTACTTAAACTTGATCGTATTGCGCTCCACTACGGCACGCGCGAATTACTCAAAAACGTGGACTTCACCCTCTACAAGGGCAATAAAATCGGCTTGCTGGGTCGCAATGGCGAAGGTAAAACGACCTTTTTGAATGTGGTGGCCAACTTAACCAGAGCAGACAGCGGCGAGCGCTGGGTGCGACCCGGTATAAAAATCGCGTCCCTTGATCAAACCCTTCCCGAGGCCAGCGCCACCACCGTGTACGATGTGGTAGCGGACGGACTTAAGGATGTGGGTGCGCTGTTAAAAGCCTTTCATCACGCCATCCACGACGGAGACATGGCAGCGCTCTCTCGGGCGCAGGACGCCCTCGAAGCAAAAGATGGCTGGATGCTTCAGCAAAAAGTCGACACCATCATCAGCCAGTTGGCGTTGCCCGCCGACGCTCTGATGAAAAACCTGTCCGGTGGGTGGCGCAAACGGGTGGCCCTGGCTCAGGCGCTGGTGATCGATCCGGACATCCTGCTCCTCGACGAACCCACCAACCACCTCGATATTCCGGCCATAGAGTGGCTCGAAAAACAACTGCGGGACTACCGCGGCGCCCTGTTTTTGGTAACCCACGACCGCGCGTTTTTACAGAACGTAGTCAACCAGATCGTCGAGCTGGACAGGGGCAGCCTTTATGCCTGGGAGGGGGATTACCAAAGTTTTCTCACCTACCGTGCACAACAACTTGCCTCCGAAGAGCGAAGTAATGCCCTGTTCGATAAAAAGCTGGCGCAGGAAGAAGTGTGGATTCGCCAGGGTATCAAGGCGCGACGCACCCGCAACGAGGGCCGGGTCCGGGCGCTGGAAAGTTTACGCGCCGAACACGCCGAACGGGTTAATCGTCAGGGCAAAGCCAATTTCAATGTTGAAAACGCCGACCGCTCGGGAAAAATTGTCGCGCAAGTGGACGATGTCAGTCACGGTTTCGGTGGCAATGCGGTAATTTCTGGATTCTCTACCGTGATTATGCGCGGCGATCGCATTGGCCTGGTGGGCGCCAATGGGGCAGGCAAATCCACACTGCTCAAAATTCTGCTGGGCGAGCTGCAACCCGAACAGGGTACCGTTAAAATTGGTACAAAACTGGAAATCGCCTACTTTGATCAGATGCGCAACCAGCTCGACATGGATAAAACCCTGATCGACAACATTTGTGGCGGGCGCGACTTTATCGAAATCAACGGGCGCAATCGCCACGCCATCAGCTACCTGGGCGATTTTCTGTTCACCCCGCAACAGTCGCGCACGGTGGTCAGCGCACTGTCCGGCGGCGAACAGAATCGGGCTATCCTGGCCAAATTGTTCAGCAAGCCTGCCAATGTACTGGTGCTGGACGAACCCACCAACGATCTCGATATTGAAACGCTGGAATTACTCGAAGAAATACTGGTGGAATTCAAGGGCACCCTGTTGCTGGTAAGTCACGACCGAGCATTTATGGACAACGTAGTCACCGGCATTATGGTCTTTACCGGAGGCGGCCAGGTGCGCGAGTACGTGGGCGGATACAGCGACTGGGTCGCTCACGGCGGCTCGTTACCTGCCGCCACCGACAAACCTGTTGCGGTTACGTCGAGTGCTGAAGATGTGGCGGCTGTCAAACCAGGTCCGGCGCCATCGCCACCCAACAAAAAACGCTCCTATCAGATACAACGGGAACTGGATAACCAGCCAGCTCTCGTGGAGAAACTGGAAAACCGTAAAGCCACCATTGAACAGACCCTGTCAGCGCCCGACTTCTACAACAACGACCCCGCCGCGGTAGCCGCGGAACTGGGAAAGCTGGCGGCTGTGGAACAGGAACTGAGCGCGGCCTATCGCCGCTGGCAGATCCTCGAGGAAAGCTGACAGGCCTCTCACGCGGACTTTTGTGCTAAAGTTTACCGGTCAAAATTGACAGTTATCGAGCGCTCCCTTAAGGTTGTCGCCCCCGAACGCAAGGAAATACACCGTGCCAAAATCCATCGAAATCGCCCCCAACCGTTATCGAGAATCCTATGGCCGTTACCTGGAAGATTTTAAGATTGGCGATGTTTACGAACACCGCCCGGGGCGCACCGTCACCGAGACCGACAACACCTGGTTCACCCTGTTAACCATGAACCAGCACCCTCTGCATTTCGACGAGGAATATGCCAAGCACAGCGAATTTGGCAAACGGGTGGTGGTCAGTCCATTTACGGTTGCGCTGATTGCGGGCATGAGCGTCTCCGATGTTAGCCAGAAAACCATCGCCAATCTGGGCTGGAAAGAGATTCGACTGCCAGCACCGGTTTTTGTCGGCGACACCCTGTACGCCGAATCCGAAGTGCTGGACATTCGCGAGTCCAAAAGTCGCCCCACCGCAGGTATCGTGACCATCAAAACCGTCGGCAAAAACCAGCACGGCACGGTGGTATGTGATTTCGTACGCGTGATGTTAATCCCTAAAACCGGCCACGCCGTGGACGACAAGGCAAATTATTAAGGATTACGTCAGAGCTCCACCTGCACCCTGACCCAACGGCGGCGTGGCTGTCGCCCAGACCCAGAATTCCACCAAACGACAACCCGGACACTTTATGTCAAACGAAGACGAACGCCTGATACTCGACAGCATCAGCCGCTGGCTGGAAAGGGATGTTGTCCCCTACGCCCACGACCTGGAACAAAACGACGAATACCCCCACGCCATGGTCGAGCAGATGAAAGACCTGGGGCTATTTGGCGCGACTATCGATCAGGAATACGGTGGCCTGGGCCTTACCGCGTCCACCTATTCAAAAATTGTAATGCTGGTGTCCGAGGTATGGATGTCCCTGTCCGGAGTATTCAATTCCCATCTCATCATGGCTCGCTGTGTGCAAAGTTACGGCACCGAAGCGCAGAAACAAAAATATCTGCCGCGCTTTGCCAGCGGTGAACTACGCGGCGGCATCGGTCTGACCGAACCCGATGCGGGTACGGATTTACAGGGCATTCGCTGCGCCGCGAAAAAAGATGGCGAGCATTATGTCATCAACGGTTCGAAAACCTGGATTACCAACGCCAAGGAGGGCAACGTCATCGGCCTCCTCGTCAAAACCGATCCCAACGCAGCGCCGCCACGCAAGGGCATGAGCATGTTTATTGCGGAAAAACGCGACGGATTTAACGTTACCCGCAAATTAAAAAAACTCGGTTATCGCGGTATCGACACGGCGGAAATTGTGTTCGACAACTACCGTGTTCACCAGGACTGTCTGATTGGCGGCGTCGAAGGGCAGGGTTTTTACAACGCGGTTGGCGGTCTGGAACTGGGTCGTATTAACGTCGCTGCCCGTGGCGTCGGTGTCGCCAGCGCCGCACTTAAACAGGCCACTGCCTACTCACAATTACGCAAAACGTTTGGCAAACCGATCTGCGAACACCAGGCCATTCAACTGAAGCTGGGTGAAATGGCAACCCGCACCGAAGCGGCGCGCCTGTTACTGGAGCAGGCAGCGCAGGCATTTGACCGCGGCGAACGTTGCGATATGGAAGCGGGCATGGCCAAATATTTCGCCAGCGAAGCCGC
Source organism: Porticoccaceae bacterium (assembly GCA_041635095.1). Lineage (GTDB taxonomy): Bacteria > Pseudomonadota > Gammaproteobacteria > Pseudomonadales > Porticoccaceae > JBFJKD01. Next base: position 2,531 of record JBFJKD010000045.1, on the reverse strand, counting down.
CGCAAAAAATGCCGATGAAAATATGCGCATTCACGGCGCCTACGGTTATTCGTGCGAATTTGATGCGGAGCGCCTGTATCGGGACGCGCCACTGATGGTGATCGGCGAGGGCACCAACGAAATGCAACGCATTATTATTGCGCGCCAGCTTATCGCTCGAAATCCGATTTAACTAACAACTCCGCCCGCCGCTGATGCAACAGGGCGGGCGTAAAACAAACAATAGCGCAACGGTTCCTAACGGGAATAATGCACCACCACGTTGGCCACTTTGTTGTCGTCGCCAAAAAACATCACTTCTATCGCCAACTTATTAAGCACCGAGCGGTAATACACAGCAACGGAGTTAACTCCGACCAGCACATCGAGCAATTCGAACTGCAAATCCGGAATTTTCTCCAGAGCCCGGCGCCAGTAATCCCCCACCGCCTGCTTACCACACAAAGTTCCCGTATCGACACCGAGGGCGATTTTTATCATCGGCGTAGTTATGGAAAACGTATCTGAATAGTGGGACAGGATGCGCCGCAGGTCGTGACTGTTCCAGCTTGCGATCCAGTCCTGGGCAAATTCATCGGGGTCGAGATTCACGACGTCCGGTCCCCAGTCCCAGTCCCAGCGGCATTTTTATCTGCCGTTTTTTTACCGCTAATTAATTTCCAGACAAATCCGCCCACGGTGAGCAAAAGAATAATCCAGAACTTCTTCAGGGCAATAAAAACAGCGGCGAGCAGACCAGCTTTAGCCAGCACCTTGCCAGCAATCAACGCACCAACACCGTAGGCAGCCATCTTGTCGATACTGGGATCAAAATCCCGATAGCGATGGCCTTCCGCAAAGTCCACCATACCCATGACCGCCCCAAGACTACTGTCGATATCTGACAACTGTTTCATGTCGGCAATAAAATTCAGCGACAGCACCCCCTTTCTGCCCAACACCCGAACATTGTAGTTGAGGGTATGATTCTCACTGCCGCCAAACCGCAATTCTTTGGCCCAGTGCAATTTTTTGGCGACACTGTCGTAGTGCGGGGGTTCGGCCCAACCGACCAGCGCAATGCCTTCGTAACCCTGCTGGATGCGGTAACGACTCTCTTCGTCCGTGTCTTTCTGCATAGACTCCAGCAGTTCGTCGTAATTTATATCCGTGGCATCCGCGTCGGACACATAGCCCTCTTCAGAAAACTCAATGGTCACACCCCAGCCGTTATTATCAAACGGAGTGGTCTCGGCGGGGAACAACATCCCTAACGGCGGCGCACTCGGTGGGTTGCCCCAAACCTCCACCAGTACTTTTTGAGCGTCCAGCGGCGACAAATAATAAAACGTTTCCGGTACCTGCAAAACGGCCACGCCACCCAGCAACTCCACAGTCCCGGTTTTGCGATCCAGGGAATTCCACAACGCCTGTGCCCAGCGTAAGTATTCTGCCTCTGCGCCGGATTTTACTACCAATTGATCTTCCGGTTCCGCCGCCAGGGCCACAGACAGCAAAGTCGCAGCTGCAAATCCACTGCCCACCAGACCCACAAGTATGTGTTTGAACAGCCCTGTCATATCGTTTTTCCTGATTAGCGATTGCTGATCCGCTCAAAAACCTGCCAGAGCAACTAACGCTCGGTAAGCGCCCGGATCGACGGCCAGCACAAATAACAGGCCACCCAGGGCACCATACAAATGGGCATCGTGGTTGATCCGTCCTGTCCCGCGCCGCGAGGCGTAGTACGAATAGGCCACATAACCCAATGCCAGTACAAATGCCGGGATCGGCACCGGAATGGGGATAATATAAAGACTGCGAGTCGGAAAATACACAATGTAGGCAAATAACACCGCTGAAATTGCCCCGGACGCTCCCAAACTGGCATATTCCGGATTGTGACGCTGTTTGGCATAGGTGCCCAAATGACTCAGCAGTAATCCAACCACGTACAGAGCAATAAATTTGCCTGTTCCCAGCACCCGCTCCATGGGAAATGCAAAAAAATAAAAGGTGACCATATTGAACAGCAGATGGCCAATGTCCGCGTGCACGAAGCCACTCATGTAAATGGTGTCGTACTGTTTTTTCCGCAACAGCCAGTACGGCCGAAACAGACTTTTTTCAATCACCCTGGGGGCCATAAACAATCCCACCAGGCTGGTGCCAATAGTGGCCAGAAAAATAATCCACGCGCCCTCTTGGCCAGCATACGACATCATTCACTCCCTACAGGTTTTGCCCAGCGACGGAAAAGGATACACTGATTTTTCCGCCAACCACACGCTAAAAGGAGTCTCCGTGACGATTCAACACCGCAACGTCGAGTACCGGGACGGCGACACCGTGCTGCAAGGCTACCTCGCCTACGACGATAGCGTTGCCACTCCCCGCCCCGCCATCGCTATTGCGCACACCTGGCAGGGGCGCAGCGACTTTGAGTGCGACAAGGCCACACAGCTGGCAAAACTTGGCTACGTGGGTTTTGCCATCGACATGTATGGCAAAGGCATATTCGGTAGCGGACCCGAGGAAAACGGCAGGCTGAT
>JBFJKD010000044.1:0-11564 GCA_041635095.1 Porticoccaceae bacterium | reverse complement strand
TTCCGACAGCGCCGCGGCTACTATTAGAGCGCAGTTGCCTGACCATATCGAGATGAGCACCTGGCAGGAATCGTTGGGTAGCCTGTTTCGGGCGATTCGCATGGAAAAAATGGTGGTAGGTTTGCTGTTGATGGTCATTGTTGGCGTGGCGGCCTTTAACATTGTTGCCAGTCTGGTGTTGATGGTAAACGACAAGCGCAAGGATATCGCCGTATTGCGCACCATGGGCGCGGACGCGTCGACGATCACGGCGGTATTTCGTATACAAGGGGGCGTGGTGGGTATTGTGGGAGTCGTAACTGGGGTACTGGTTGGCTGCGTGGTCGCCGTTAATGTTGGCGCGATAGTGGCCGGACTGGAGAGTCTGTTCGGATTTTATTTATTTGACCCGGGGTTGTATTTTATTCGTCGCCTGCCTTCGCAACTACTGTGGCAGGACGTTGTGTTAATCGCCACTGCGGGTGTCGTACTGAGCCTGTTAGCGACGCTCTATCCGGCAGCCCGTGCCGGGCAAGTACAGCCCGCCGAGGCGCTACGCTATGACCACTGATATTGCTATGGCGCACCATACTGCGGTTTTGCATTGTCGCGACCTGTACAAGGCTTATCGACAGGGTGATGAGCAGGTCGCGGTACTGAGCGGCGTCAATCTCACTGTCGCCGCTGGCGAAAAATTAGCGATAGTCGGTGCATCGGGTTCCGGAAAATCCACGTTGCTGAATATGCTCGGTGGACTGGATGATCCGTCCGCTGGTGAGGTCTGGATTCAGGCTGCGGCGGTAGCCCCCATGTCCGAGTCGGATCGGGCGCGTTGGCGCAATCAGCATTTGGGCTTTGTGTATCAGTTCCATCATTTACTCCCGGAATTCTCCGCACTGGAAAATGTCGCCATGCCGTTGTTAATCGGCCGAGTGGCACCTGCGGTTGCCCGTGAACGCGCCCGGCTGTTATTGACGGCAGTTGGTCTGGCAGCGCGCACCAGTCACAAACCTGCGGCACTGTCCGGTGGCGAACGTCAGAGGGTCGCCATTGCCCGTGCCCTGGCGACGGAGCCGGGGTGTGTGTTGATGGATGAGCCCACCGGGAATCTCGATCCTGCCACGGCGCAAACTGTGCTGGAGTTATTGCTCAAGCTGAATGATGAGTCTGGCATCAGTTTTGTGATTGTTACCCATGATCGCCAGATTGCCGCGCGCATGGATCGGGTGGTCAGCCTGCACGATGGTCGTTTGCACGACGTGGATGGTGCGCCTTGAGTCGCAGTTATTCGGTTTATATCGGCTCGCGGTTTTTTTTCAGCGGTACCGGTAGTCGCCTGGTGTCATTTATTTCGGTGCTGACAGTATCGGGTCTGGTGCTGGGTATTGCCCTGTTGATCGTGGTGTTGTCCGTGATGAATGGTTTTGATCGCGAGATGCGCACACGCATTCTCGGTGTGGTACCCCATATACAGTTGTATAAGGAAGGCGGTATCGCAAACTGGCAGGCAACGGCTGGTGCCGTTGCGCAAACCCCTGGAGTGATCGATGCGATACCATTCACCCGCGTGAGCGGTATGCTGAATTTTCGTGGGATGGTGGAGGCAGTGGATATGCAGGGCGTGGTGCCCGAACTATTTGCCGGGGTGGTAAGCGATGTGTTATCCCCCGCGATGCTGAATAAACTCACCGACCGCAGCGTTCTGTTGTCCGAGGTAGTCGCTGGCAACTTAGGCGTTGAGGAGGGGCAGAGCGTAACCCTGTTTGTGCCACGGGGCGAGCGACCGGGGGGCGGCGTGGCGCCGGACATTCGTATTTTCGACGTGGCGGGCATTATCAATACCCATACCACCATCGATAATTCTCTGGCATTAATTACCCTGTCCGCAGCCAGTGATATCGCTGGGCTGGGTACTGCTGCCCAGGGGTTGCGCGTACGGGTCGACGATATATTTACCGCACGCGACACGGGATTTACGCTGGTCGCTCAGTTGCCCCCAGGCTACAGCTTTGTCGACTGGACACAAACCCACGGCAATCTTTATCAGGCCATTCAAATGTCTCGCAACCTGGTGGGCATGCTGATATTTTTGATAATTGCCATCGCAGTTTTTAACGTCGTGGCAATGTTGGTGATGACAGTCGTGGAGAAACGCCCGGCTATCGCGATTCTTAAAACCCTGGGTGCAACCAATCGGGGAATCCTGACGGTGTTTTTAGTGCAGGGTACGTTAATTGGATTGTTTGGCGCGGTGCTTGGAGTCGTATTCGGTCTGCTCGGCGCCTGGTATGTGGCCGACGTGGTGCGCTGGCTGGAGCATCTGTTTCAGTTTCAGTTTCTCAGTTCGGAGGTTTACCCCATCGATTATTTGCCGTCGGATCTGCGCACGTCGGATGTGCTGGTGGTGGTTGGGGTGGCACTGGCGTTGAATTTTTTCGCGACACTTTATCCCGCCTGGCAGGCGGCCCGGGTACGACCGGCGGAAGTTTTGCGTTACGAATAGTGCCCGCGACTGATGCTGTCAGCGGCGTGCTTCGCGCCTGAGTTTACGCTGCCGCCAATTGCTGATGATTTTCCTGCGCCACAACACACGCACGGCCCAATAACTCACTGTGCTCAGCACGATCCCGGACAGCAGGCTACCGATGACCACCGGTAGGAGAATATGCTGACCCTGATCGAGAAACCATTCCCAGCTAAATTTAAATTTGATGGCCACCGGCGTTGCCCCCAGTACCCATTGCCCAATCCAGTAGCTCGCAACCGTCAGGGGCGGAATGGTTAACGGGTTGCTAATCCACACCAGAGCCAGGCTGATGGGTAAATTGCTGCGTACCAGTAGCGCCGCCAGAGTAACGATAATCATGTGTCCTGGCAGGGGCAAAAACGCGCAGAACAGGCCCACTAGAAACGCCTTCGATACGGAATCGCGGTTGAGGTGGAACAGGTTGGGGTCGTGCAGTATCGGACCCATCCAGCGCAGGGCTTTGTGTCCGGTGACGGTGCTTGGGGACGGCAGCCAGCGGCGAATGAATTTGCGTGGCATGAACGGCGTTCCGGGCTGCATGGGCGTTGGGCATTATGCCGGTTTTCAAGCAGCGACTCTAGAAATTCGATCTGGAAAATAGCTACATTTGTGCTTTGGGGTGCGCAGCTCCCGCAGCGCTAGTAAAATATTTTGCCGAATCGAGATATAGGGCCGAACAGGGCATTTGTCAGTCAGGATGATTGATATTGTGGCCCTAGTTCGGTATAAAGCGCCTTATTGTCCGACATTATCTTTACTCATGCCGATTACCCATATGGTTTCCAGCATCGCTTTCGCGCCCGACCACCGTGCCCACGACAGCGCCCACGGCAGCACCCACGACGGTGCCCACATTAGTGCTGTGGATCAACTCTATGCGCGCTTGCGCGGCGCGATTATCCACGGCGACATCAAGGCCGGCAGCAAAATCAGCGAGGCGGAGCTGGTCCGGATCTACAGCGTCAGTCGCAGTACGGTGCGCGAGGCCCTGGGGCGCCTGGAGTCGGCCTATCTGGTGGTGCGCAAGGCCAATGCCGGCGCCCGTGTGGTTACCCTCAATATCGAGGAATTGCTGGAAATCTATCAGGTGCGCGAAGCGATGGAGGGCATGGCTTGCCGCCTCGCCGCCGCCAACATGAGTATCGAGGAAATCGCAGATTTGCAGCGGCTGCTCGAACAGCACATGCTCAACAGCGAGTTACAAAGTGGGCGGGCTTATTATCAAAAGGAAGGGGATCTAGATTTCCACTTTCGGCTGGTGCAGGGCAGCAAGAACGCCAAGATTATTCACCTGCTGTGTGACGAGCTGTACGCCAAGGTACGCATGTATCGCTACCAGTTCGGCATGGCAGGTGCCCGTGCCTGGGATGCTTTTGCAGAGCACAGACACATCGTCGCCGCCATCGCCGATCGGGATGGAGAAATGGCGGAAATGCTGATGCGTCGCCACATTCGCGCATCGCGGCTAAATATTGAGCGCAATATGCATTCACTACACGAGGGAACATACTAATGATCGAACAACTTACCGCTGGCACGCGTTTTCGCCGCGCCCTGCAGGACAACAAACCGTTGCAGGTGGTGGGCACCGTCAATGCCTACTGCGCAATGATGGCCGAGCAAATTGGCCACCAGGCCATTTATCTGTCTGGCGCGGGTGTCGCCAACGCCTCCTACGGGCTGCCGGATCTGGGGATGACCGGGCTGGAGGACGTGTTGCAGGATGTGCGCCGCATCACCGGCGCCACCCAACTGCCGTTGTTAGTGGATATAGACACGGGCTGGGGCGGGGCCTTTAATATCGCCCGCACCGTGAAGGAAATGATCCGCGCTGGCGCGGCGGCGGTACATATCGAGGATCAGGTGGCGCAAAAACGCTGCGGACACCGACCCAATAAGGAGATAGTGTCCCTCGGTGAGATGGTGGATCGCGTCAAGGCCGCGGTGGATGCGCGCACGGACGACTCGTTTTTCATCATGGCCCGCACCGATGCCTTTGCCCAGGAGGGATTGGAGAAGGCCGTCGAGCGGGCGCAGGCCTGCGTTGAGGCGGGAGCCGATGGTATTTTTGCCGAAGCAATTAACGAAGAGCAACATTACCGGGCATTTCGCGCGGCCCTGAATGCGCCGTTGCTGGCTAACATTACTGAGTTTGGTCAGACTCTGCTGTACAATAAAAATGATCTGGCGGCCTGGGGTGTCGATATTGTGCTGTATCCCCTGTCCGCATTTCGCGCCATGAACCGGGCTGCCGAACAGGTGTACACGGCAATTCTCGAGAAAGGTGACCAGAAGGGTGTGGTAGACAGTATGCAAACCCGTATGGAGTTGTACGACTACCTCGGCTACCACGATTACGAACAAAAACTCGACGCGCTGTTTGCGCAAGGTAAAGGCGAATAGCGCGGGAACAAAATAGCGCGGGAACAAAAAATTTATTGATTAAGGAAATAACCATGGCTGAAAAAAAACTTTCCGGTGCGGGACTGCGTGGACAGGTGGCGGGCAAAACCGCACTTTCCACGGTGGGGAAATCCGGTTCCGGGCTGACTTACCGGGGTTACGATGTCAAAGACCTGGCGGAAAACTGCGAGTTTGAAGAAGTTGCACACCTGATTCTCAACGGTCACCTGCCCACCGTCGCGGAACTGGCGGCCTACAAAGCCAGGCTAAAAGGGTTGCGTGATTTGCCGCAGACGTTAAAGGACGTGCTGGAACGTATTCCCGCTGACGCACACCCCATGGACGTGATGCGCACCGGTTGCTCGTTTCTCGGCAATCTGGAAACGGAAACGGATTTTAGTCAGCAGGGGGAGCGCACGGAGCGGCTACTGGCCGCATTCCCGTCCATCATTTGCTACTGGTACCGGTTCAGTCACGACGGTGTACGGGTCGATCTCGACACCGGTGAAGATTCCGTCGGCGCTCATTTTCTGCATTTGCTACACGACAAAAAACCCAACGCTCTGCACGAAAAGGTCATGCACGTTTCACTGATTCTGTACGCCGAGCACGAATTTAACGCCTCCACCTTTACCGCGCGGGTGTGTGCCTCGACCCTGTCGGATTTGCACTCCTGCATCACCGGCGCCATTGGCACCCTGCGGGGTCCTCTGCACGGGGGCGCCAACGAAGCGGCGATGGACATGATCGAGGGTTTTACCAGCCCGGACGATGCCGAACAGGGCATGCTTGGCATGCTGGCGCGCAAGGAAAAAATCATGGGCTTTGGCCACGCGGTGTACAGCGAGTCTGATCCACGTAATGCCATTATTAAAGCCTGGGCCGAGAAGCTGGGACAGGACGTCGGCGATACCGTGCTGTACCCGGTATCGGTGCGCTGCGAAGAAGTCATGTGGCGCGAGAAAAAACTGTTTTGTAACGCGGATTTTTTCCACGCTTCCGCGTACCACTTCATGGGTATACCCACTAAATTGTTTACACCGATTTTTGTGATGTCACGTTTGACCGGTTGGGCGGCGCACGTATTTGAGCAACGCGCGGACAACCGGATTATTCGCCCCAGCGCGGAATACACCGGTCCGGAATTACGCAAAGTGGTTCCGATCGCGCAACGCTGACGGCGCTGGTCTAACCGTTGCGCCAAATTTTTAGCGCGATGATGTAAAAAACGGGGGTGGCCATGGCAGGTGGTTTGTCCCCCGTGCTTTTCCGGCACCGCCCCGCTAACTTATTCGAGTGATTCCCGACCCTATGAATACTGAACACCGCAAACCGTTACCCGGTACCAACCTCGACTATTTCGATACCCGCGCGGCGGTGGACGCCATTCAGCCCGGCGCCTACGACAAACTCCCTTACACCTCGCGGGTGTACGCCGAAAACCTGGTGCGACGCTGTGATCCTGTCGCCCTGACGGACTCCCTCAAACAGATTATCGAGCGTCGGCAGGACCTGGATTTTCCCTGGTATCCGGCGCGGGTGGTGTGCCACGACATTCTCGGTCAAACCGCGTTGGTGGATCTCGCCGGTTTGCGGGATGCAATTGCCGAGAAGGGCGGGGATCCGGCGGAAGTCAATCCGGTGGTGCCCACTCAGTTGATAGTGGATCACTCCCTGGCGGTAGAACACGCGGGTTTTGAAAAAGACGCTTTTGAACTCAACCGCGCCATTGAAGACCGCCGCAACGACGACCGGTTTCACTTTATCAACTGGACCAAAAAAGCCTTTAAAAACGTCGATGTGATTCAGCCCGGCAACGGCATCATGCACCAGATCAATCTGGAAAAAATGTCGCCGGTAATTCAGGCGCGGGACGGCGTGGCCTTCCCGGATACCCTGGTGGGCACCGACAGCCATACGCCCCATGTGGATGCGCTGGGTGTCATTGCCATCGGCGTGGGTGGCCTCGAAGCGGAAAACGTGATGCTGGGCCGTGCCTCCTACATGCGCCTGCCGGATATTATCGGGGTTGAGCTCACCGGCAAACCCCAGCCCGGCATTACCGCCACGGACGTCGTGCTGGCGCTGACTGAATTTCTGCGCAATGCCAAAGTCGTATCCTCCTACCTGGAGTTCTTTGGCGAGGGGGCGGAGAGTTTGACCCTCGGCGATCGCGCCACCATTTCCAACATGACCCCGGAGTTTGGCGCCACGGCCGCGATGTTTTACATCGACCAGCAAACCATCGACTACCTCAGGCTTACCGGGCGCGATGGAGAGCAGGTGAAACTGGTTGAAACCTACGCGAAACACACCGGCCTGTGGGCCGACACGCTGAAGAACGCCGAGTACCCCCGTGTTCTGCACTTCGATCTGTCCTCTGTGGTGCGTACCATCGCCGGACCGTCCAACCCCCACGCCCGGGTACCGACCTCCGAGCTGGCGGCGCGGGGCATCTCCGGTATTGTTGAAAATGAAGAGGGCCTGATGCCCGATGGCGCGGTGATTATTGCGGCCATTACCAGCTGTACCAATACCAGCAACCCGCGCAACGTGATTGCGGCGGGGCTGATCGCCCGCAATGCCAACAAACTCGGCCTGACCCGCAAACCCTGGGTGAAAACCTCGTTGGCGCCGGGTTCGAAAACGGTAAAAATGTATCTGGAAGAGGCCGGGCTATTGTCGGAACTGGAGCAACTGGGTTTCGGTATCGTCGGCTTTGCCTGTACCACCTGCAACGGCATGAGCGGCGCCCTGGATCCGGTGATCCAGCAGGAAGTCATCGACCGCGATCTTTACGCCACCGCCGTGTTATCCGGCAATCGCAACTTCGATGGCCGTATTCACCCCTACGCCAAGCAGGCGTTTCTGGCGTCGCCGCCTTTGGTGGTCGCCTATGCCATCGCCGGTACCATTCGTTTTGATATCGAGAAAGATGTGCTGGGTACCGATCCCCAGGGCAATCCCGTGACCCTGAAAGACATCTGGCCCAGCGATGAAGAGATCGACGCCATTGTCGCGGCCAGTGTCAAGCCCGAGCAGTTCCGCGCGGTTTACATCCCCATGTTCGAAGTCAAAGACGACGCCGCCGAAAAGGTCAATCCGCTCTACGACTGGCGGCCGCAAACCACCTATATTCGCCGCCCCCCTTACTGGGAGGGCGCCCTGGCCGGTGAACGCACCCTCAAGGGTATGCGCCCCCTGGCGGTGCTCGGGGACAACATCACCACCGATCACTTGTCCCCATCCAATGCGATTATGCTGGACAGCGCGGCGGGGGCGTATCTGGCCAAGATGGGTTTGCCGGAAGTGGATTTTAATTCCTATGCCACCCATCGCGGTGACCACCTCACGGCCCAGCGCGCAACGTTTGCCAATCCAAAACTGACAAACGAAATGGTGGTGGAAGACGGCAAGATAAAACAGGGTTCCCTGGCGCGCATTGAGCCGGAAGGCAAAATCAGCCGTATGTGGGAGGCCATCGAAACCTATATGGCCCGCAAGCAGCCGCTGATTATTGTGGCCGGCGCGGATTACGGTCAGGGTTCGTCCCGGGACTGGGCGGCAAAGGGCGTACGGCTGGCGGGTGTTGAAGCCATTGTTGCCGAAGGTTTTGAGCGCATTCACCGCACCAATCTGGTGGGCATGGGTGTGATGCCCCTGGAGTTTAAACCCGGCGACAATCGCCACACCTACGCCATCGACGGCACCGAAACCTTCGACGTGATGGGCGCCGCCAGCCCCCGTGCCGAACTGACCCTGCGCATTACCCGCAAAAACGGTGAGACCGTGGACGTGCCCGTTACCTGCCGTCTCGATACCGCCGAAGAAGTGTCGGTTTATCAGGCCGGTGGAGTGTTGCAGCGCTTTGCCCAGGATTTTCTGGAGTCGAACGCCGCGGCCTGACAAAACCCGCGGCGAAAATTAGCGGCGGATGAGGGCGGATGCGATAGTCATAGTCAAGGAGTCAAGGAGTCAAGGTGCCATGCAGCGCAAGTTAGTATGATCAGGACAGGATGCAAATGACACACCCAACACAAATCAAAATTCCCGCCACCTACATGCGGGGGGGCACCAGTAAAGGCGTGTTTTTCCGCCTGCAGGATTTACCGCAAGCCGCACAGGTTGCGGGCGCGGCGCGGGATGCCCTGTTGCTGCGGGTGATCGGCAGCCCCGACCCCTACGGCAAACAAACCGACGGCATGGGTGGCGCCACCTCCAGCACCAGTAAAACCGTGATTCTGTCGAAAAGCAGTCAGCCGGGTCACGATGTCGATTATCTCTTTGGTCAGGTCGCCATCGACAAAGCCTTTGTCGACTGGAGCGGCAACTGCGGCAACCTGACTGCGGCAGTGGGGGCTTTCGCCATCAGCAATGGCCTGGTGGATGATTCGCGTATTCCTGCCGATGGCATTGCCGAGATTCGCATCTGGCAGGCCAATATTAAAAAAACCATTGTTGCCCACGTCCCCATGACCAATGGCGAAGTGCAGGAAACCGGCGACTTCGAACTCGACGGCGTGACCTTTCCGGCAGCGGAAGTACAGATTGATTTTGTCGATCCCGCCGACGCCGAAGGCGCCATGTTTCCCACCGGCAATGTCATTGATGAGCTGGAGGTGCCGGGGGTTGGTACCTTTAAAGCGACGTTGATTAACGCCGGTATTCCAACCATTTTTATCAACGCGGCAGAGATTAACTACACCGGCGCGGAATTGCAGGATGACATTAACAGCGATGCCAAAGCGCTGAGTATGTTTGAAACCATCCGCGCCCACGGTGCAGTAAAGATGGGTCTTATCGGCAATATTGAAGAAGCTGCCGCTCGCCAGCACACTCCGAAAGTGGCCTTCGTAGCGCCTCCGAGTGCCTACGTATCATCCAGTGGTAAAAAAGTCGACGCTGCGGATATCGACTTACAGGTGCGCGCCCTGTCCATGGGCAAACTGCACCATGCCATGATGGGCACCGCCGCGGTGGCTATCGGCACCGCCGCGGCCATTCCCGGCACTTTGGTCAACCTCGCCGCCGGTGGGCAGGGCCGTGCTGCCGTGCGCTTTGGCCATCCGTCCGGGACCTTGCGGGTGGGTGCCGAGGCCAGTCAGGTCAATGGCGAATGGGTGGTCAACAAGGTCAGCATGAGCCGTAGCGCCCGCGTGCTGATGGAAGGCTGGGTGAGAGTGCCAGGGGACGTGATTTAGGGCGATTTGTTACTTGAATGCGCGTCGCCATTCAACCTTTCCAGGGGGCTAACTACCCTGTCAAGATTTAGCTGTAAAACGTGTGTGTAGATTTCGGTGGTCTTTACATCAGCATGCCCCATCAGCTTTTGAACGACGCGAATATTCGTGCCCGACACTAGCAAATGCGTTGCAAAGGAATGCCTAAAGGTGTGGGATGTGACCCTTTTTGAAATATTTGTTTTGCCCCTGGCAGCGCTGAGGGCTTTTCTGAAGCCCGACTGATCCAGGTGATGGCGTCGCGTGATGCCACTGCGCGGGTCAACTGACAAAACTTTCGATGGGAATACATACTGCCAGCCCCAGGTGATTCCAGCGTTGGGATATTTTCGAGCCAGTACATTGGGTAGATAAACTCCTGCAACGCCATCGGCAATATCTTGTTCAAATAATGCCTGGGTTTGCGTCAGGTGCTCAGTCAGTTCAGTGGCCAACGAGGGTGCCAGCAAGGTGCTGCGGTCTTTACCGCCCTTGCCATCCCTGATAGTCAAATAGCCGTTGGCAAAATCGATATCCTGTACCCGCAGGCGCAGCGCCTCCATAACGCGCAGACCACCGCCGTACATCAACCTGGCCAACAGGGCATTAACGCCAGACATCTCCGCCAGTATCTCAGCCACCTCCTGCCTGCTTAAAACCATCGGTACACGAACCGGTTTCTTTGAACGGGCCGCGACTAAATCCTCCGCAACCTCAAGGCCGAGAACCCACTTATAAAGAAATACAATCGCATTGAGTGCCAGGTTTTGCGTTGCTGCGGCATAATTCTTGTTAACAGCCATATGCGTCAAAAAAGCCTCGATATGTTCCTTGCCCATATCTTTGGGGTGTTTGCGGCCGTGAAAGCGTATATAAGCCAGTATCCAGCGAATATAGGAATCTTCAGTGCGAAGCGCATAATGGTGATAACGCAGCACCTCTCTTACTTGATCCATTAAACGGGCTGACTTAGGTTCAAAGCGAGGCTTTGACTGGTGGTTGGTGGTATAAGGCATAGTTTAATTCGCGCTTTGCGCTTGATTGCAAGCTTAACAGGAATTACAGTCCTGCTATAAACGGAAATTAAAGGGAATTTCGATTCCTGTTAATAACAAGTTAGAAGGTCAAATCAAGAATCGTCATATATCGAAAGGGAGAGTTTCAAATGAGCTATAAAGTAAAAAAATTCTTAGTCGCCGTCTCAATCTTAATTCTTTATTCTTTTCACAGCCACGCATCAGCATTATCATATTCGATTCATGACGAGTCTTTGGAATGGGGGCCGTGCCCAGAATTTTTTCCAGCTGGCTGCCAAATCGCTGTAGTACATGGTGACCCAGCAAAGCCAAATGTAGATATATTTTTTAAAGTGCCAGGAAACTATGATTTTCCGGCTCACTGGCATACATCCCCAGAACGTATGACTTTGCTGTCTG
>JBFJKD010000043.1:0-11705 GCA_041635095.1 Porticoccaceae bacterium | reverse complement strand
GCCATCGCCATCGCCCATACCTGGCAGGGGCGCAGTGAGTTTGACTGCGACAAGGCCACCGAATTGGCAAAACTCGGGTATGTGGGTTTTGCGATCGATTTGTACGGCAAGGGTATTCTCGGCAGTGGCCCGGAAGAAAATGCTAAGTTGATGCAACCTTTTATGGAGGATCGCGCCTTACTGCAGCGGCGCATCACCGCAGCAGTACAGACCCTGCGCACCCAGCCCGAAGTGGCACCATCCAAAGTGGCTGCCATGGGCTTTTGTTTTGGCGGCTTATGCGTGCTTGATCTGGCGCGCACCGGAATCGACATACTCGGTGCCATCAGCTTCCACGGCCTGTTCGTGCCACCGACCAATATCAGCGGCCAGTCCATCAAAGCGAAAGTCCTGTGCCTGCACGGTCACGACGACCCCATGGTGCCTGTTGAGTCAGTGAACGCCCTGGCGACGGAGCTCACCGCCGCCGGGGCCGACTGGCAGATCCACGCCTACGGCAACACCGTACACGCGTTCACCAATCCAGCCGCCAACTTCCCGGATATGGGCGCGGTCTATAACGCCAGCGCCGACCGGCGCTCGTGGCGCAGCCTGGTGAATTTTCTGGAAGAGATTTTTGAATAGATGCAACGTCGGACGAACTTAACCGTTTAGCGCGCCTGTTTTAATGTTGTCGCAATAAGCTTGCGCTTCAACAATATCCAGCGTGCCTTCATAGATGGCACGTCCGGTAATAGCTCCGAGAATTCCGCTGTCCGCGACCTGCTGCAGATTGCGGATATCATCCATGTTGGTGATGCCCCCGGAGGCGATCACCGGAATGCGCGAGGCGCGGGCCATCGCCACGGTGGCGTTAACGTTGACCCCCTGCATCATGCCGTCCCGATCGATATCGGTATACACAATCGCGCTGACACCGTCCGCCGCAAAGCGCCGCGCCAGGTCGACGGCCTCAATCTCACTGACCTCGGCCCATCCATCCGTGGCTACCCGACCATTTTTGGCATCGATACCCACGATAATGTGTCCCGGAAAAGCGCGACACATAGCACTCACGAACTGCGGCTCGGTCACCGCCTTCGTGCCGATAATGACGTACTCCACGCCCGCTTTTAAATACGCCTCAATAGTATCGGCAGAACGTATACCGCCGCCAATTTGAATCGGCAATTGCGGGAACACCCGCGCAATCGCCTCAACCACCGCGCCATTGACCGGAGCGCCCGCGAACGCACCGTTCAGATCCACCAGGTGCAGGCGCCGCGCGCCCGCTTCAACCCAGCGTGCCGCCACGGTTACCGGGTCGTCGGAAAACACCGTGGAATCTGCCATGCGGCCCTGACGCAAACGCACACACTGGCCATCCTTGAGGTCTATCGCCGGAATAATAAGCATAAATATTCG
This sequence comes from Porticoccaceae bacterium, assembly GCA_041635095.1. GTDB lineage: Bacteria > Pseudomonadota > Gammaproteobacteria > Pseudomonadales > Porticoccaceae > JBFJKD01. The sequence continues at coordinate 10,301 of JBFJKD010000043.1, read as the reverse complement.
TTACTCCTGACCCGACCAATTGACAAAGTTTTTCAATAATTGCAGCCCTGCGGTGTGACTTTTTTCGGGGTGAAACTGCACCGCAAACAACTTGCCACGACTGAGTGCGGCGGCAAACCGCAACCCGTAATCACAGGTCGCCGCGACCACCTCGGGGGCGGCCGCCACATAGTAACTGTGGACAAAATAAAACCGCTCGCCCTGTGCAATATCTTGCCACAAGGGGTGTCGCATACACTGCTGCACGCGGTTCCAGCCCATATGCGGAACCTTGAGACGTTCGCCATCGGCACCGTGAAAATCCTTGCCGAAATAACGCACCTGGCCGGGCAGGATTCCGAGGCACTCTACACCGCCATTCTCTTCGCTGGCGCTCATCAACGCCTGCATGCCCACACAAATGCCGAGCACCGGTTTTTCGGTGATCGCTTTGGCGACCGCGATATCGAAACCGGCTTTGCGAATTTCCGCCATGCACTCGCGAATACCACCCACACCGGGAAACACAACCCGATCAGCGCGCGCCACTTCCGCGGCATCGCTGGTAATCACCACCCGCGCGCCAGGCGCCACATGTTCCAGCGCCTTGGCGGCGGAGTGCAAATTGCCCATGCCGTAGTCGAGCACCGCAATGCTTTGACGAGATGCAGTCATCTACTGGAATCCAAACAACGTAGCCTTGAGCCGCGCTAACCGCCTGCTTAAAAGTAATGCGGTTTACAACGTCCCTTTAGTGGAAGGTGTCACACCACTCATACGAGCGTCCGGCGCTATCGCCATGCGCAACGCGCGACCAAATGCTTTGAAAATAGTCTCCACCTGGTGGTGGGCGTTCTCGCCACGTAGATTATCGATGTGCAAGGTCGCACCAGCGTGATTAACGAATCCCTGGAAAAACTCAAACACCAGATCCACGTCAAAATCGCCGACCCGCGCGCGGGTAAACTCCACGTTGGTAATTAACCCAGGGCGCCCGGAAAAATCAATCACTACCCGCGACAGCGCTTCGTCCAGCGGTACATAGGCATGGCCGTAGCGGGCAATTCCTTTGCGATCCCCCAACGCCTGTTTCACCGCCTGGCCCAGAGTGATACCAATATCCTCAACGGTGTGGTGATCGTCGATATGGGTGTCCCCGCTTGCGGTAACCGTCAAATCCACCATGCCGTGGCGAGCAATTTGATCGAGCATATGCTCCAGAAACGGCACACCGGTGGCAAATTCGGAGTGCCCTGTACCATCCAGATCAACCTTTACAGTGATCCGGGTTTCGAGGGTATCGCGACTCACGGTCGCCGCGCGCTTGTCCATAACGGTCTCCAAGCCTGGTCTTAGGGTCTTATCAGTTCACACTGCTCGCACTGGCAAGCTTAGGGCTCGCCATTATACGGACGACCTGAAATCCCTTCCAGTCGCAAACTGGATTGTGTTACATTTCCGCCGATCTGAACTGTGGCCGAACAGGGCACCTGTCCAAGTTTATCAGGGTCCATTATCCACCGTTTTATCGCCAGGCGTTGTTGTTATGGTTCACCGGCACAGAAAAAATATTTTCCTGGTGGGACTCCTGCTGGCACTTGCAGTAGCCAATACTGTCCTCGCGGGCGAACATGTCCATATCGACACTTCGGAACAGCACTGCACCACCTGTCTTCTGTCCAGCTCGGGCAAAAGTGGTCTGGCATCCGACAGCCCAACACTGGCTCTGATCGCCGTTAAAACCCGCTATCAATTACCTTCCCTCACATCCTACACCGCCAATACGCCCCCCTCATACCTTGCCCGCGCCCCACCCCGGTAACCACGCAACTGTTGTTTTTGCTTTTCATCTGGCTTTCCTGAATTCAGTAGTCGCTGGCTAAGCGCTCGCCGCTGCGCCCGCAAGGAGTGTATCCGTGAACTTTTCCCGATCCGGCATCCGTGACGTGCCGCTATTATTCCGTATGTTATCCCACCTGTTGTTGATATTCTGTGCGCTGTCCGCGCCACTCGTCGCAGCTGTAGAAAAACCCACCTCGATCATTCAAGAAATCATTATCACCCCATCGTCCAGCCAGGACCTGACGGATCAGGCAGCGGTGCTGTTGACAGCCGACGCATTGGAGCGTCGCGCCGCCGCGACTCTTGGTGACACGCTGCGCCACCAGCCAGGCATCGCATCCGCCGGGTTTGGCCCCGGTGTCGGCCAGCCAGTGTTGCGCGGACACTCTGGCAATCGTGTCAAAGTCGTGCAGAATGGCCTCGATATTCTCGACGCCTCCGCCATTAGCGGCGATCACGCGGTCGCTACCGAGGCGCTGCTGGCGCAGCGCATAGAAGTGTTGCGCGGCCCGGCGGCACTGCGCTATGGGGGCGGCGCCCTCGGCGGCGTGATCAATGTGGTGGATAACCGCATCCCAGAACAGCTCGCCGAAAAAGTGTCGACAGCCATCGAATTCCGCCACGGTTCGGGTAGCGATCAGAATATTGCCTCCGGATCGTTGGACGGCGGCCTGGCCAGCCTTGGCTGGCATCTGGACAGCATTTACCGAGACAGTAATAACCTGGACATTCCCGGTGCGGCGGCACGCGAAGAGTCTGGTGGAAACCGCGGTTTTGTCGGCAACACGCAAACCCAGGCCCACGCCACTGCCGTTGGCGCCAGCTGGTTCAGCGCCGCTGGGTTTATTGGACTGGGTGTGCAACAACTCGATTACCTGTACGGCATTCCCTCGGCGCCGGAAGACGCTGAACAGCAGGTGCGGATCGACATGGCGCAGACACGCTACGAGCTCAAGGGCGAGTGGCGACCGCCAGCAGCCAGCGTGACAGCCCTGCGCCTCGATGCTGCCTACACCAACTATCGCCATATTGAACTGGAAAATGGCGAGCCCGGAACGCGCTTCGTCAACGACGCCTTTACCGCACGCGCGGAACTCACCTACCCATCCCTGGGGGAATGGGACGGCGCGGCAGGCCTGGAGATAGGGCACAGACAACTGTCCGCGGTCGGGGAAGAGGCCTTTATCCCTTCAGTCACTGTGCGCAAAGTGGGACTGTACTGGATAACCGGCGCCACCTGGGACAACTGGCGATGGAGCGCTGGCGCTCGCCTGGATCGGGAGCAAGTCAGTCCCGAGCAGGGCCCGCACAATGCGCACACGGCAACGTCGCTGTCGGCTTCCGGCAGCAGGTATCTGAATCCCTTGCAGGAACTGCGGTTCACCGCTTCACGGGTACAGCGCGCCCCATCCGTAGAGGAGCTGTTTTCCTTTGGGCCGCACCTCGCCACCAACAGTTTTGATATTGGCAACCGACGCCTGGACGTTGAAACCAACCACGAGGTGGAGCTGGGGTATCACCAGCGTGGCAAACTCAGCGTCGATGCCAGCGTTTTTTTCAGTCACGTGAAAAATTTTATCAGCAAGTCCAACAGCGGCGCTGTCGACCCGGAGACAGGGTTACCGATATTTTATTTTAACGCCGACCGGGCAACGTTCGCAGGCATGGAATTTTCACTCCGCCGCGCCGTAACCGAGCATGTCACCCTCGGACTGTTCGGTGATGCAATACGCGCCCAGCTGACTGACGACGATGTGCCGCGCATACCGCCACCCCGCGCCGGACTCAGTCTGGACTGGGCCGCCGGCAACTGGCAGGCTGGATTTCAATTCGCGACCACCTCCCGGCAACGCTATCCGGGCCGCGGCGAAAGCACTACCAGTGGTCACGGTGTGCTGGATGTTCATCTCGAACATAAACTACTCAGTTCCCGCCGTATCTCATACCGGACGTTTCTGCGCATATCCAACCTCCTCGACCAGGAAGTGCGCAGCGCGACATCCTTTCTTCGGGATATCGCTCCCGAACCGGGCAGAAATATTGAACTGGGTATCGGGTTCACGTTCTAATGGACGTTTGTGATGGAGGGATTTCAAATGAGCAAATCAGTTAAGTGGGTGCTCGGCGGCTTGGCACTCTTCGCCTTGCTGCTGATCACGTTTGTCGCCGTCGTTCTGTTTGCTATCGATCCCAACAGCTACAAACCGCAGCTTGCAAAACTGGCTGCGGAGCAGAATATCGAACTCAATATCAAGGGAGAGCTGTCCTGGAAAATTTTCCCCAATCTGGCGATCCGTATGGGTGAAACCCATATCGCCGACCAACAGGGCCGCTTCCCCACCACGTCGTTTCGCAGCGCCGACCTGCAGTTGAATTTGCTCGCGCTTCTACGTCGCCAGATTGCGGTGCAGGCCATTGCTCTGGACGGAGCGGATATAAGGCTACAGAATCTGGCCCAGGGCGGTGCGGCGGCGGCAGCACCCGCGGCGGGCGCGACCAGTTCCCCGGAAAATGATGCGCCCAACGGTTTTAGCCTGGCGATCGCCAGTGTTGCGCTGAGCGACAGCCGCATTACCTTGCCAGGCGAACCACTGACGACCATGGAAAACGTCAACCTGCAAAGCCAGCGCTTCAATCTGGATAACAAACCATTTCCCCTATCCCTGACCTTCGATCTTCAGCAGGACGAATCCCCAACCCAGCATATCGTTCTGGAGACCCGTATCAGCGCGGCCGACAACGGTGCACTCGTGCAATTCGACACCACGAATTTAACCCTGTCTGCTGCCGACCGTCCGGATATAAAAAGTAGTTTTTCCGCGCTGTATAACCGCACTGAGGACACTCTTAACCTCACCGATTTCGTGGCCCGCGCCGACGCCGTCGACGTGAGCGGAGAAGCCACGCTGCGCGCGCTGGGCACCACCCCGGAAATCAGCGGGCGCTGGCAAATCAAACCCTTTGACCTGCGCAAGGCGCTGCCTGCCTGGGGAGTCGAATTACCTGCTTCTGCCAACTCAGATGCCTTCTCGCGCGTGGCGTTGGCCATGGACATCGGCGGCACTTCCGATATCCTGCAACTGAACAATTTGCGCATTGAGCTGGACAAAACCGTGATCACCGGCAGCGCCCGGCTCGGTCTGGGCGACAAGCGCTCGTTGAAGCTGACCCTGGCGGGCGATGCCATCAATGTGGATGACTACTCCCCGGCCTCAGCAAAAACATCGGAAAAGGACGCGCCCGTGGCCGCGCTATTCGGGCCGTTGGCGGCGTCGGTCGCCTGGTTAAACGGCGGCAAGGGAGACGTGGATATCCGCTGGCAATCTTTCACCACCGGTAAAATGCAACTGGCGGATTTGCACACAGCCCTGACCGTACGCGGCAAAAAAATTGCGCTCAGCGATTTTTCCACCCGGGTATTTGGCGGCGAGATTAAGGCGAAAATCGGTATCGACATGGCGCCCGCCCAACCGACCATAACGTTCGAAAAACATATTACTGCCATTTCGATACCGCAGATGACGGCGGCACTCGACCAGGACGTGGATTTTCAGGGCCTGCTCGATATGACAGTGAGCGGCAGCTCCCGTGGTGAGAATACTGACCAGTTGCGCGCTAATCTCGCGGGCAGCGGCACCCTCCACGTGGCGCAACCCGCGCTGGCTAAAATCAATGTGGAACGCAGCTTTTGCGAAATTGTGGCGTTGGTAGAAAAAACGGAGTCCACGCGAGCCTGGGCAGAAGGTACCCAGTTAAAGGACATCGACAGCACCTTTACCCTGAAGGGCTACGACCTGGTGCTGGACAGCTATACCACCGGCGTCGGCAATCTGGGTCTCCGCGGCAGCGGTGTGATCGACACCCAAAAGGAAAAATTTAACCTGCTGGTGGTTTCCCGCCTGAATGGCGAACGCACCAGCGAAACTGGTTGTGCGGTAAGTAACCGACGCATTCGCGACAGGGATATTCCCCTGCGCTGTAAAGACAGCTTCGCCGCCGCTGGCGCCAAAAGCTGCCGCCCGGATGGGGATATTGTCAAGGAATTGCTACACAGCCGGTTGCTCGAGGAAGTGCAGAAAAAAACCGGCTTGGATCAGGAATCCAGCGAGGCACTGGAAGGCCTGCTGAAAGGCATATTTGGCAAGAAAAAATAGTGGTTAAACCCTTTGCCCAACGGTTGCTCGCCTGGTTTGATCGACACGGCCGCAAAGATTTACCCTGGCAGCAGGACATCACGCCCTATCGGGTCTGGCTGTCGGAGGTCATGCTGCAACAAACCCAAGTGGCTACCGTCGTGCCCTATTTTCAGCGCTTTATCAGCGCTTTTCCCGATGTCACCGCGCTGGCGGCGGCGCCCCTCGACGAAGTGCTGCACCTGTGGACCGGTCTCGGTTATTACGCCCGCGGCCGCAACCTGCACAAAACCGCTGGCATAATCGCTGCCGACTGCGACGGCGTCTTTCCCGATACCGTGGAATCCCTGCAACAATTGCCCGGCATCGGTCGCTCCACCGCCGGCGCCATCAGCGCCATTGCCTTTGGTGCCCGCGCGCCGATTCTGGACGGCAACGTCAAGCGGGTATTAGCACGGCACGGGGCCATAGAAGGGTATCCCGGCACCAGCGATGTGGCCAAAACCCTGTGGCAACTGGCGGATAACTACACCCCTCACCTACGCTGCGGTGATTACACCCAGGCCATCATGGACCTTGGCGCGACCCTGTGTACCCGCAGCGCACCGGATTGCAAACGCTGCCCCCTCAACGCCGATTGCCGCGCCTGTCAACTGGGTGATCCGCACCGTTTCCCCGGCAAAAAGCCCAGTAAAAAAATCCCCATCAAAACAACGTTATTTCTGATTCTGGAAAATGCGGCAAACGAAGTGTTACTGCAACAACGACCCGCGCAGGGGCTATGGGGCGGGTTATGGACATTCCCCGAGTGCGCTGCCGAAGCAAATATTAACGATACCTGTGTGCAACTGGGCTACCGGGCGATCCACTGGCAAGCAGCCCCGAAGCAACGGCATACCTTCAGTCACTTCCACCTGGATTTTACCCCCGTGCGCGTATCCGTCGCCGACAACGGCGGCATTGCCGAGCGCCCCGCAGCCCGCTGGGTCATGCCGTGCGCACCGGGTAATTTAGGCCTGCCACAACCGATCAAGGCCCTGCTGGAACAGCTAAGTCCTGCCGATTAAGCCTCCGTCGGGTAATTTCCACTTGCCCCAGCGAGCGCTTCTTCCTATCCTGTCCACCCGGACCTCGCGACCCACCGAGCTGGTCTACCGCCCGATATTTTGACCCCGCAAACGAGATGCCCATGAGCCGTACCCTGATATGCCGCAAGTACAAAAAAGAGATGGAAGGTCTCGACGCGCCCCCCTTCCCCGGACCCAAAGGCCAGGATATTTTCGACCATATTTCGCGCCAGGCGTGGCAGGAATGGCTGGCTCACCAGACCATGCTGATCAACGAAAAACGCCTTAATATGATGGATTTAACGGCCCGTACCTACCTCGGTGAACAACGCGATAAATTTCTGTCAGGCGAAGCGTTCGATCAGGCCGAAGGTTATGTCCCACCCAGCGAGTAATGCGCCCCATTATCCTTGACGGCATCCATCCGAAACGGTTTAATACGCGCCTTTCCGCACCCGCTAAAGCCCAGGTAGCTCAGTCGGTAGAGCAGAGGACTGAAAATCCTCGTGTCGGTGGTTCGATTCCGCCCCTGGGCACCATGTTTTATCCCTTTCCATCGCGCCACGCTATTCTTTACCCTGAGCGACCCTGTGCGGCCTATGGCCGGTTCTTTACCGCTTCGTATTCGCATCCTGTCCGGCCCATGGCCTGCGAGCAGCTCAATCTTGCCGACCCCTATTTGCTTGGAGCAAGCACAAGTTGGCGAACGTATCGGTTCCGCCACTTGTTCACTCAAGGTGCGCTGCATGGATTCCCGGCATAACCCGTACTCAAAGCAAGTTTTCAGGCGCATTAAAAACTAGATGTTTGAGGTCAACACACCTGAAAAATGAGGCAAGATTTAGTCCCGGCCCACGTCAAAAGAGCGTATACGCGAATAAGATAGATACGCTGGGTGTCGGCTTGGCTTAAGCGATTCTCCTCGTCGATATTGGCACAAATCCATTACTATGTGGGTAAATCGCGTTTTCAGTCCCGGTCATGCATTCCTGCTTAGCGAAGCATAGGCCGTTTTTGTAATTTCCTCTGCAACGTGCGTCGATGCATGCCCAGCGCTCTCGCAGTGGCTGAAATATTGCCGTCGTTTTCGTTCAATATCCGCTGGATATGTTCCCACTCCAGTCGATTAACGGATGGTGGTAGTTCGGCCAACGGCGAGTCTGCATCGCCGCTTTGAGAATGAAATGCCGATAAGATGTCCCCCAGCCTTGCGGGTTTGCAGAGGTAGTTATTCGCGCCGAGCTTGATAGCTTCAACGGCGGTAGGGATGCTGGAGTAGCCGGTCAAGATAACTATGTTTACATTTTCATCAATGGCTTTTAATTGTTCGATTAAGTGCAGGCCAGAGTAATTAACTAATTTCAGATCAAGAATAATTCGTGAGGGCCGACACTGTTCACACAAGGCGAGGGCTCTTATTTCGTCGTTGGCGACGTAGCAGGAGTGTCCCTGGCGCTGTAAATCGCGGGCAAGAGTGTCGGCGAATATTTCGTCGTCGTCGATAACGAGGTAGCTTTCTTTATTTGTCGAGGAACCAGCGTCCATTAATTGCAAACCTCCTTGAGTGGGAGCACAACGGAGGTGAGCAACCCGCCGCCTTTTGCGTTAACCAGGCTAACTTGCCCACCGTGACGGTTAAGGCTGCTATGGGTAAGAAAGAGGCCCAGGCCAAGGCCGCCGGGTTTTTTGCTGGATAGGGGTTTACCCATTTTTTCGATTTGCCCGACGGTAAGGCCGGGGCCGTAATCGTGAATGTTGATATACAGATTTAGCGCGTCCCAGCGAATATTTATTTTGAGCTGCTGAGGACTGGCATCAGCGGCGTTATTAAGCAGGTTTTGCAAGGATTGCTGAATAACGGGATGAAAACAGGCACTAATGGCCGGACTGTTGGCGGCGATGTCGATGGTGGGCCGCACGTCGGGCCTTAGCAACATCCAGTTATTGAGCAAGCCGTCAATGTAGTGTGCAACGGGAATGGGGCTGGATTTCTCCTCAACAAGACTTGCCGCGTTGACCAGACTTTGCAGGGTGGCGCGACAGCGGGCAATTTGCTGCTGAAGAATGGCACAGTCTCGCCGTTGCTCTGGGCTCCTGGCCTCGTCGGCAAGGTTGTCGATGAGTAACGTCATGGTATTGAGTGGCGTGCCCAATTCGTGGGCGGCGCCAGCAGCGACGGTAGCGATTGCGAGGACCTGTTCGTCCTGCATTTGTTCTTCCTTCTGGTTGCTTAGTTCCACTTCCTGGGCTCGCAGGGCGTTAGCCATACGCACGACAAAATAGGTGATAAGTCCAGCACTCAGTGCAAAGTTGACCCACATGCCGATTACGTGAAGGTTGGTGCCACCGTTACTGTGGTGAGGTGCGACTTCGGCAAAAGGCTGGTAGAAGTAAATCAAAAAACTGTAGGCCAGGATCGATATGCCGGTAATGGCCCAGGTCATCGCCATCGGTAGGGTAATAGCCGCGATGCTGATCGGCACCAGGTAGTAAGAAATAAAAGGATTAGTGGCTCCACCACTAAAATAAAGCACGCAGGTAAGCGCAGCAATATCTGCCAGTAGATGCCCGCCAATCTCATTCTCTGAAATAGGTCTGGGCCAATAGCTGCGCCACTGGGTCAATGCGTTAATGCCGGTAAAAGCAATAACCATCGCGGTAATAATGCCGATGGGCAGACCGATGGGATAAACCTGGGTGAAATAATAGAGTCCGAAAGTCTGTCCGGCTATAGCTATGTAGCGAATGTTGGTCAGTCGGCGCAGGTTTTGCCGCGCGGCCGAAATATTAATAGGATCTTCGTTCATTCGTACATATTAACAAATCGGCGTAGCTTAAAGAGGATCAGGCAAGCAAAGGCTGCATCGCAAGCAAAAGTCACGTCCCAGGCATCGACCAGATTGTAACCCCCCATTTACAATCGTCCGTTTGAGTAGAGGGTTAAGCTGCCCGTAGCAGCCGAGCTGGAGGGTACGGCGATACCCCGTTCGGCTGGTGCCCGCCACCACACAGGCTTTACGTTCGCTTAGCCGATGCGTGTCCTGGAGATAAGGCACCACGGCTTTACGGTTGGCAGGCTTGACCACTCAGCGTGCCCCGCCCCGTCGGGTATTTTTGACAGAACGTCCTTCATGGCCTCATTTTCAAGCAGCTTCTCGTCCAGAAGCTTTTGAGTAAAGTAACTGGAAATCTCATCCTTACAATGATCCTGACTTTGGGGGAAAGGTCAGTGTGTATACCCCATCCGTAAAATGCCCGTGCATGTGCATATCGAGAATCG